>DAHWJX010000150.1:0-14107 GCA_027343965.1 Caryophanales bacterium
GAAGTTGCCAGGCAAGAGCAGCAGTACTATGCGTAGTACTGCTACGTAGTAGCAAAGAAGCGACTCGTAAGCGAAGATTTCTTCGTGGATGCGTGTCGCTTTTTCGTTATGTCTCTTATGTGATGATCTTGGTCAAAGATGAAATTTATCTTGGATGTAGTTGTAAAACAGATTGGTCAGATGTTTTGCCGGAGATTGTCGAAGATGAAAGCTTTATATATGCAAAATGCTAAGGAGTTATTTGCTATGGGTTATCGACGAGAAGATGAGAATCGCGTTACGATACGTACGACGTTGAAAAGAGCGGGTCTTGCAACAACCGTAGCCCTAAGGAGGACTGGTCTTGGACTTTGACAAGGCGTATATCGTCATGCTTGACAGCCAGAGAAAAATGTCACATGGCGGGCGTCTTAAACGCCTGCAACGTGGACTCGGTTATGCTGAAGAGCTCTTTCTAAAAACTGTATGGTGGCCCATTTATGAACACTTTGATCAACTATATCCTGAGTATGAAGTCAGAGACTATAAGGATGGGTACCGGTATATCGATTTTGCTTATATACGTTCTTACCATAGAATTGCTATAGAAATAGACGGTTTAGGTCCTCATTGGAAAGATATTTCTGTGTGGCAATTTTCAGAGCAATTAGCTCGTCAAAATACCTTAGTGATTGATGATTGGCACCTGTTACGATTTACGTTACAGGATGTTACGGATCGCCCTCGTTCGTGTCAGCAAACTATTTTGCAACTTATGGGGAAATTATATGGGGATTCCAAGCTTGAAGATACAACGACAGTACGTGAACGGGAAATCATCCGATTAGCTAGTCGTACCTTAGTTCCAATCACACCAAGCATCGTGGCTCAACATCTCCAAATTTCGAATGATCTGGCCCAGCAATTGTTGCATGAACTCTGTGATAAGCAATGGCTTCAAGCGGCGAGTGGCACTGTGCGTATCCGATCCTATGTTCTTCATCGTTCACGTCGACACGTCATATTATAATGAAACCATTCCAATAAGATGGAAAATTAGGCTTAATGGCTGAGAGGCCCACAGTTTATAAGATTAAGCCAGATTAACCGGTTACTATTAGTTAATCGCGCTAAACAGGATGATTTGAAGAAAAATAAGCTTGTTGATCTGGCGAATAGGAAATTTCTGCACATGTTAATAGCCAATAAGCAGGAAAATCTAGTGTGTGGACGGGGAATGCCATCCGTGCCGCCATCCGGCGGTCCATCATAAAATTGTATATAATGGAAAATACAGGTAAAATACTGGTGTAAGTTAGCGGCTGAATAACTTGGTCTAGTTTCGGATTGTTGGTGATTGTCGTAAGATAGAGGTAGTAAAGCATTGCTTGCGTTTCAGGAGGTACGACATGTACGAAGGCGACCATGACCACCATTCTAATCATGACCATAATCATAGTCCTGAGCATGACCACAAGTCGCTGTTTCATATTCACGCGCCCGCGCATCAAATGAAGCGAGCTTTTTTTCTTACGATGATTATCCTCATTGTTGAATTTGCAGGTGGCCTCGTATCACACAGTTTGGCACTTTTATCCGATGCTGGACATGTCTTGACAGACTTAGGGGCGATCGGGTTATCATGGTTTGCCCTGCGTCAAGCTCAGAGACCATCCAATGAGAGGATGACCTATGGGTATTACCGCTTGGGAATTATTGCTGCCTTGGTTAATGGGCTTGCCCTGATTGTCATCACCCTGTGGATTCTGTGGGAAGCGTATAGTCGTTTTCACCATCCATCGCCCGTTAATGGTATTTGGATGCTGATTAGTGCCAGTGTGGGCCTTATTGTCAATTTGTATCTAGGACTTGGCATGCATAATGACCATGATCTTAACGTGAGAAGTGCAGTACTTCATATGCTCGGAGACGCTGCAGCATCAGCGGGTGTGATTGTGGCAGGCGTCATTATTCTTCTGACACACATTTCGCTAATTGACCCTATTTTAAGTGCGGTTATTGCTGTGCTGATCGCGTTTGGTGCGGTTCGTATTATATCCAAGACGGTGGTTATTTTGATGGAAGGCACGCCCAGTGAGGTGGATTTCCAAAAGGTTGTACAGACGATCAAATCCGTTGATGCTGTGCAAGATGTCCATGATGTACACGTATGGAGTATCGCTAGTGGACGAAATGCACTGTCATGCCATGTGGTCCTAGATGGGCAAATTACGATCGAAGCGAGTCAACAGGTTTTGCGAACGGTCGAACATCTCCTGGTTCATATGGGGGTCTCCCATGTGACTGTGCAGATGGAAGATGCAGGTCATCCGCATGACGATAAGGAACTTTGTGCGGCGCAAGAGCCACAGCCGCAGCCGCAGCATTCTTAACAGTCTAAAAAAGTCTCGGTTCTAGCACATCGAAATGCATGTGCCAGAACCTGACTGTGATTTTCCCAAAAAAATTGTTACCACAAAAATGCTAACCAGAAGATGGCGGCAAAGGCCAGCCACCATAGCCACCATCCACCGGCCCACCATCCACCATATCCACGACCGTAACCATACCCAGGGTATCCGGGACGAGCAGCGTAAGGAGCTGGTCCACCATAAGGGCCGTATCCTAACCCAGCGAGAGCAAGATCCAACCGTTGCGATGCAGGCATGCTGTCAGCGATGTTGCATCCGGCAAGACTTGTCGGCGCGTACTGTCGAGGGACACGCATGAGAACACCTTGGGTCGTGACATTTTCCACGATACCCCGATGATAGCCCCACGGTGTCCGAAATTGAACCCAGTTGCCTTTGCTTTGTGCGCAATCATTCATTGTACACACGAGTTGATCACCTCATCAGTTGACCGGAACCGTATTGCAAACCCGCGTGTAGGCTGGTACAAGCAGGAAGAAGAGCACAAAGATAATCAAAAATACTACAGCCCAGCGTGTATAGCCGCCAAATGCACCGCCATCACCCATTGCAATAGCCTCCCTCTTCATGAATGTAAATCCACCTCAGCGATTAGTATCCGGCACCCGCAACGCCACCATAGGCAGGAACAAACAGGAAGAAGAGTACAAAGATAATCAGAAAAACAACGGCCCAACGGGTATAGCCTCCAAACGCTCCCATGACCACCCCTCCTTTCGAACAACACTATAAGGTATGGGTGGAAGTAATGAGCGTTGTAGGGCAAATGACCCGGGGCCGTGCCTAATTTGCCAATTGGGTGATTAAGCTTTTAGAACGTTGTGATCAACATACCGTTCGCCATCTCCAGCAGATATGATCGTATGTACACTGCATACGGCAAGGGTACCTGCTGCCTACACACCTTTTTGGGTAGTACGCCCTTGTTCATCGACGACTACGCGCGTCTTCATACGTGCTTCTGTGGCAGGTTTTGTTGCAAACGATTCGGGTTCAAGAATAACGCGTAATCCTTCATCGGTTTTACTACGTTTTGAGCTTTGCCTGTGACAAATTTCGACAAGCTCTGCTCCATTCACAGCGATTACACCATAATGGTTTTCGATCCATGCGCGTTGAGTAATGCTTTGGTCTGCATCAACCACCAGTGTCTTCTTGCCCGCTTTGGCAAAAAACAGGGCTGCTGAGGCACCGGCAGGGCGCCTCCAATAATGATAATATCGAACATCGTCATCCACCTCACTGCAGTTTTCTTAGTTGTTTTTTTGTTATACGCTAGGTGTAGCACAATATGAGGAGGCGTTCCATTGGAACTGACGTATGAACAGGTAATTGAATGGTTGGATCAATATGAAGTTGGCGCTGATGTAGTATATGAGGCCGTGTCAGGGCTCTCAGAAAAACAACTGACTACACCGCCATCTCCTTCAAAGTGGTCGATCGCACAGATTGTTGCGCATTTAGTGGATACCGAATTAGTGATGATTCATCGTATGCGTACGGTGATGGCAGAAGGGGCGGGTACCTTACACTCTTTTTCGCAAGATGCTTGGGTGACAGCTCTGAACGTCGGGACGATGCCAATAGACCTATCTATCGCTACATTGCGTGCTTTACGAAATTATCACGCTAGGACGTTGCGTAATCTTCAGCCTGATACGCTTATTATGATGATGGAGAATTCGGGTACGCATGATGTTGACGGGTGCCTCAGCGCGTTTGATTTACTGCAGAAAACGGTCACGCATCTGCATCATCATACGCGCCAAATTAACGTTATACGTAATAAACAATAATTTGTCGCTGGTTAACATGGTACATTGAATAGGCTCCTAGTCGGGGGCCTATTACTAAATATTCCATAGACTAGATCGATTTGACACTTGAAAAATTTATCAATACAACCCTATATTTGCTTATAAACATATTTTGGTACGAATATATTTTCACAGAATGTCATCAATATGTCTGCTTTTAAGGTAGCTATTTATGATTCGTGGTGAAAAGGCAGTTCATAGAATTATTAGCTAACATTTGCGTATCTTAAAAGACTACTTAATATAGTCTGAGAAATTCCTTCAGAATAGTCCGATATAAACTGAAAATTATGAGGAAAAAAGTGCAATATATTGTTGTAGCAATCATTGTATGGTTCTTTACAAGAATAAGGGGGGAAATTTCATGAGAAAGTTATTTTTGGCGGGAGCAGCCCTGATGACCATGGTATCCTTGGCATCTGTTGCAACTCCGACCTTTGCACAAACGCATGCGGCTGCACATCATGTGGTGGCAAAGCATGCAGCAAAAGCTGTAACTAATCAAAATGTTGCTTTGACAATTTTACCAGGGGCACACTTGGGTCCAGACAAGAAATTGCATGATTCTTTCACACAAGCAGATTTTAATGTCGTAGCAGGGGTACCCGTTACCGTTACCGTATACAACTACGATAGTGGGAAGCACAGCTTTACATCTTCTGCTTTGCATTTGAACGTGACGCTAAAGGGTTCCACAAAAACTGGCGTACCTGGTGTGACGACTTTTAAATTCACCCCTAAAGCCGGCAAGTATGGTTGGGAATGTGTCCTTCCTTGCGATGGTCAAAATAAAGCATGGGCAATGTCGCATGACGGTTATATGAAAGGAACTGTGCACGCACTTGCCAACAAAGATCAACAATTCGTCTATTTAACGGTAAAAGATGGCTTGAAATTTTCAGCTGCTGATAAAAAGATCCACGACTCCTATGAACCAGCAAACTTTACTGTGAAAGCGGGCATCCCTGTTCATGTGATGGTTGTCAACTATGATAGTGGTGCACATAGCCTGACATCGCCGGCACTTGGCTTAAATAAAATGTTCCCAGGCGCAGCCAAAGAAGGAGCACCTAGTATCAGTACGTTTACCTTCACACCACAAAAGCCAGGTAACTACCATTGGCGCTGCATGGTCCCTTGCGATGGTGGTCCGACAGGTTGGGCGATGTTCCATAACGGTTACATGTCCGGAACGATCACTGTAGTGAAATAGGTCGGTTCTGCGGCGAAGTAAATCAGGGGTTATGACTCTTTATAATGAGTCATAACCCCTGACTGGTTGACATAGTTGCTTTGAGCCGGTAGGAAAAGAAAGAGCACGTTCCATATGCATCATGTGATCGTGAATCAAATTCAGTATGATAAAGAAGTTCCTTGGATACCCTCTCCTGGAACGAAACCACGCTCCCCGGATAGCGTGGTTTCGTTATTTTAGAGACAGGTTGCTGTATACTGGAAGGTGAATGCAGGGAAGGAAGGATTATAGCATGACCAAAACTAATGCTTTTGGAACATTTGCTTCACCGATCACATCGGATTTAATCACCGCTGCGACCGTTTCCCTTGATGAGGTGCGTGTAGATGGTGCTGATATCTATTTTATCGAACGAAGACCTTCAGAAAATGGACGATGTGTAATCGTTTGTCAGAAGTCAAACGGTTCGATCGCTGACATAACGCCGCCCGGATTTCATGTTCGTACCATGGCCCATGAGTATGGCGGCGGATCGTATACTGTATTGCATGAGACTGTTTATTTCAACAACTTACCCGATAGTTCCTTGTACATGATGACGCCGTTTACAGCTCCTAAACGTCTTACCTACACGGAACACATGCGCTATGCTGATCTTGTCGCAGATCATATTCATAACCGTCTGCTTTGTGTTCGTGAAGATCATCGTGAAGTCTCGAATATACAAAACGCAATCGTCACAGTTAGTCTTCAAGATGGTAAAGAGATCATTTTGGCGCAGGGTCATGATTTTTATTCCTCGATCTCACTAAGTCCTGACGGCAGTCAGATGGCATTTTTGACTTGGGATCATCCCAATATGCCGTGGGATGGATCGGAACTTTTTGTCTGTACCTTCGACTCTGTGGGGTGTGTAACGACCACGAAAAAAATAGCTGGAGGTACGTCAGAATCTATATTTTCGCCGAAATTTGCTCCTGATGGATCGCTGCTGTTCGTGTCGGATAGCACGGATTGGTGGAATCTTTATCGGTATGACAACGGTGCAATTACAGCATTGCGCCCACAGGAAGCGGAATATGGGCGGGCACAGTGGGTATTTGGTATGTCCACCTATGCGTTTTGTTCCGATACTCACATCGTGAGTTCCTACTGCTTGATGGGAACTTGGCATCTGTCTTTGCTAGATTACCGAACAGGCGATGCTTCAGACATTATCACGCCGTATACGTCCATTAGCCAAGTGCAGGCTTATGAGGGCACAGCCGTATTTATCGGAGCTTCAGCGATGAAACCGCGTAGTGTCGTCAGCGTTGATTTGGAAACGAATGAAATACGTGTGGTGCGTCAGTCATCAATCGTTACGATGGATGATGGCTACTTGTCGGTGCCGGAAAGTATCGAATTTGCAACGGCAGATGGCCAAATGGCCTATGCTTTTTATTACCCTCCAAAAAATGACCACGTACAGACAGATCCACAAGAGCGTCCACCACTACTTGTGATCAGTCACGGAGGCCCAACTTCTGCGACGGAATCTATACTTGATTTGAGGGTTCAGTATTTTACAAGCCGAGGGATAGGCGTCCTCGACGTCAATTATGGCGGCAGTACGGGGTATGGACGCGCCTATCGAGAAAGGCTCAAAGGCACTTGGGGTATCATCGATGTCGATGATTGTATCCGCGGTGCGCAGTATCTCGTCGAACGAGGCGATGTGGATGGTAAAAGATTGGCCATCCGAGGTGGCAGCGCAGGCGGCTATACAACGCTTTGCGGTTTGACGTTTCGCGATGTGTTTGCCGTTGGTGCGAGTTACTACGGTGTCAGCGATGTGCAAGCACTTGCAACAGATACACACAAATTTGAATCGCGATATCTTGATGGACTGATTGGACCTTATCCTGAAAAACTGGCTTTGTATAAGGAACGATCACCGCTTCATTTTGTGGATCAAGTAACATGTCCCGTCATCTTCTTTCAGGGGTTAGATGATAAAGTGGTTCCGCCAGCGCAGACCGAGGTGATGTATGATGCGTTGCGTCAAAAAGGTTTACCGGTGGCGTACATCGCATTTGCCGGAGAAGGACATGGTTTTCGGCAAAAGGAGAACATAAAACGCAGTTTAGACGCAGAGCTTTTTTTCTACGGGAAAATCCTCGGATTTACTCCTCATGATGAGCTTGAACCTGTGGACATTGTCAATCTGTAGCATTGAAGTAGCATGAAAATGGCCTCTTACAAGCAACTGTTGCTTGTGAGGGGCCACTTGTTGCTGTGTTTACCCATTGACGATCGTACCGCCATTGACATGGAGTATCTGTCCGGATACATAGGATGAATCTTCACTGGCAAGGTACACGTAAGCGGGAGATAATTCTTGCGGTTGACCGGCACGTTTTAATGGGGTGTTGGAACCAAAACTGGTAACTTGCGTTGCGCTCGATGATGCAGGGATAAATGGTGTCCAAATAGGCCCAGGAGCTACGCCATTGACACGAATACCCTGGCCCGCCAACGATGCTGACAGCGAACGGGTCAACGTCACGATGGCGCCTTTTGTAGAAGAATAATCAATCAGTTGAGCATTACCTTCGTAAGCGGTAACCGATGTTGTATTGATGATGGTGGCACCTTGTTTCATATGGGGAAGCGCCGCCTGACACATAAAAAAATAACCAAAGACATTCGTTCGAAATGTGTTTTCGAGTTGCTCTGGAGTAATCGATAAAATATCAGGTTGTGGGTGTTGCTCTGCAGCATTGTTAACCAGGATATCGAGGCGGTTCCATGCTTGTAAAACGTTCGTCACAGCTTCTTGACAAAAGGTAGGGGTACCCACATCGCCTGGCAGGAGTAAACACTTTCGTTGGTATTTTTCTATCGCGTGTTGTGTTTCTTTAGCGTCTTCATGTTCTGATAGATATACAATCGCCACATCGGCGCCTTCTTTGGCGAAGGCTACGGCTACCGCTCTGCCAATTCCACTATCACCGCCAGTTATGATCGCAACTTTGCCTTGCAGCTTTTTGTTTGGGAGATAGGTAGGATCATCAAATAAAGGACGCGGGTTCATCAACGATTCGATGCCTGGTTGCTCGTTTTGATGCTGGGGCGGAAATTTTGTCGGATACGTATTTGTCGAGCTCATGGTGAAGATACCCCCTGTTAAGTCTGGTCGTCTTTGTCATTATTGCCAGAACGTGCGTTACTATCCTATAAGGGTTGACGTGGCAAAACATCTCACCTATAATAAATCCAACTAAATAACTAGGATTACTATACATTATAGAAATCACAGCAAAAAGAGGAGAGATTACCGTGAGCTCCACGTTATCCTGGGTGATTGTTTTGGTGCTAGCGCTGTATACGCTCGTGTTGCTAGGTCTTTCCGCGCGGGCTCGTAAAAAAGCAAGTCATGGAGAAGCTTTTTTGCATGGTGGTCGCACGTTTGGCTTTCGCCATGTGTTTGTTCTTGTGACAGTCATGTGGGCATCGTCGATTTTTGTGGTGGAATTTGAGACTGGATTTTTGTCAGGAATTTCGGCTTTGTGGTTCGGGGTATCGGTCATCATTATGTCGATCGTCGTTGCCCGCTACATGCTAAAACCGTTTCAGCGTGTTCAATACTTGACCAATTCGCGTCTGATTGGTAACCGTTTCGGTGTCTCTGCGCAGCGGTTTTCAGCGATGGTGATTGGCCTGACGTTTCCCATCTTTGCAATGTCTAATGTCCTTGCTGCGGCGGAATTCGTGCATGTCTTACTCGGTTTTCCCTTTGCCGCAACGCTTGTCGTTACAACAGCAATCATGGTGCTCTATGTGGCACAAAGCGGTATGTGGTCGTTAGCGTACACGCAAGCGGTTAACTTGGTGGTATTGACGATTGGAATCGCTGCTGCTGTGGTAGCATTTTGGCACATGCCAAGCGTGGCAATCCATCCTGTCTCAACGAAAGGGTTTCATTCTTTGCTGGGTGTAGGCCTTGGAACGATCGTGGTATGGGTGATGATGAATCTTTTAAATAGCGTGAGTGCACAGGCAGAAATGCAGGCGATTGCTTCTGTACAAAAGCCGCGTCGTGGTCAAGCTGCCGTTTATGTTTCTGCGTGTGTCTTAATTGCTTTCACGATTGTACCTGTGTGGCTTGGCATGAAGACGCGTGAGATGTTTCCGAATGCAGCGCAAGCGTTGGCCGCATTTCCGATGGCGCTAGAGCGTACAGCATCACCTCTTGAACTTGCGCTTGTCGCTCTTGGCGTGTGGGCCGCTGCATTAAGTTGGTGCGCACCGCTTTTATTTTCTGGTGCGTCAAGTCTTGGAGCGGACATTTTCGCTAAGATGCAATATAAGGGCAAACCGTTGGATATACGTACGTTGACGCGCTATGGATTAATTCTTCAGGGGATTTTGGTGGTTATCGTCGCTCTGGTTCGCCCTGATGAATTGGCGTGGTGGCGTGTGTTTGGGCAAACGATTCGCAGTGCGGCCATTTTTGCGCCGACGGTCAGCTACTTCTTATGGCCGCTCGCGACGAAAAAAGGCGTGCTTTGGTCGATGATAGGCGGTGTTGTAACAAGCATTTTATGGAATGCTGCAACAGGGTTTTCCGCCACAGTGTTTTTATTCGCTATTAACCCGATGTGGGTTGGTTTGTCGGTATCGATGATCGTACTGCTTGCCGTCAGTCTGTCTGAAGTAGGGCTTTCTCTTGTACGACAAGGTTTTTTCGGTCGCCTAGCAGGTAGCGCCTGGGTTCTTACGCTGCTTAGTATTATCGCCATGAGCATTACGTGGACTTCGTTGCCGCCGCTTCGTGGAGCACTCTTTTGCACAGCCATTGTGTTTTTGTTTCTTGGTGTCTTGGCAGCCACGACGAAACCCAAGTACACGGGACGGGTAATGGGTGTAGAGTCTTCTGTAAATTTGGCGTAAGAGGGCTTGACTAATCAGATGAATAAGTTGTCTATTGATGCCAAAAAATCTTCTGGTTCACGGGCCGCCATCGATCCGGAAACAGGAAAATTGGATGTCGAGGTCAATGGATATGAACAAGAATAATAACCAGGTTCTTGGGCGCAAAGAATCCCACATTTTGCGCCCGCTTCTTATTGATTCAGAAAAATCCTTCATACACGTTATCCAGTCAAAACCAAATCGGACGAAATGATCTTTGTGGGAAATGAATATATTCGCAATTTCCCCAGTGTCACTTAACTGTCTTCACTTCCTCGGTTCAAGGAAAATAGCACGACAAACAAGGCAATAAAACTTGTTGCACTAAGAAGATAGAGTCCCCAGGCATAACTGCCTGTTGATTGTTGCATGGCTCCCATGACAAGGGGTGGAAAGAACCCTCCAATCCCCCCAATAGCACCAACAATACCGGTTGCTTTACCGGTTTGACCGGAAAAATAATACGGAACCAACTTAAAGACTGTACCATTTCCAATGCCGAGCATGACCGCGATTAGCAGTGCAGCAACCGTCAGCAGGGTAAAGTTGTTCAGTCCTGCGGCAAACAACAAACTGCCAAGCACCAGAACAATGAACGTGACCATCAGCAGACGCAGGGGTGCGAGTCTGTCAGCAAAGTAACCACCAATCGGTCTTATAACCGTGGCCAAAACAACAAATCCTGCAGCGCGCATGCCCGCAGACACCGGAGACAAATGAAACTGTTGTTGTAATAAAGTTGGGAGGTAGTTTCCAAAAGCCACAAAGCCGCCAAAAGTAATAAAATAATAAAGAGCTAAAGTCCATAATTTGGTACTGCTCCAAAAACGTTGGTTAGAAGGTGTTGGTGAGGTCGTTTCTTGCGTTACCCCTTTTTGCTTGCTCTCCGGATCCCGGGTAAAAAACCAAATCAGGCAGGCCCCCAATATCGCCGGAATAACCATAAGTAAAAATGTGCGCTGATAACCAAATACGAGAAATATGGAAGGGATGATAAAACCAGCCAAGGCCGTCCCGATATTGCCAAAGGCGGTTATGCCCAAGGCCAAGCCCTGTTTTTGCGGTGGATACCATGCAGAAACGTGCGTGATGCCGACGGCAAACGATGCACCTGCAGCACCAAGCAATACCTCCCAAAAAAGAAGACTCGTCAATGATGTTGCTGTTGACATACCGATCAAAGGGATGATGACAAATATCATTAAAAGGGTATACACACGCCTGCCACCGTATCGGTCAGCAAGCCACCCAAGCGGAATGCGCAATAGAGAGCCGAGCAATACTGGCGTTGCTACAATCAGGCTTTTATCGAATACGGGTAGGTGAAACAGTTTTTGCACCTGCGGTGCAATTGGCGATACCATCGACCAGATCACAAAGGCCAGTGCCATGGTCGTCATGGACAGCCACATCGTCACAGCGGGCATTGATCGTTCATTAGGATTATGTGCCGTCATTGAAATCTCCTCCACTTGTATTTGTTAAGCTTTATAGTAGGTGGAGATAAACAATAAGTTTAGACACGCTTGAGCTAATATGAATAGGTATCGTGGGCTATCTTCCTCATCTGAAAGACTCATTTTTTGTGAGAACATCCGAAAAACGTTCGGAATGTGATATAGCACACAACTCACTTCTTTTGAAGTTGATAAAGTTAAGCTTTTAATCGAGGAATTTTTATCTATTCTATAACCTCTCATCGAGGACGGTCATAGTGGCTGTCCGATGGCGCAATCCGGTTGTGAATAGAGGCGGTTACAGGTGTACGATTCGACGCCTTGTTCTCGACAACCACAAAAGTGCTTGCTGTGAGGAAAGGCAGCGGTTCAAACGGGGGTTCCATCGCCTGCGACAGAAAGAGCAGACACGTTGCCAAGGATCCCGAGTTTCTCAGAGACCTGTATAAACTGCTCCCGAAACAGGGACATGAGGAGGTCAGTTGGCAACGGTTTGGCACTCGACTTACGTAGAAAAATTCTATTGACCAATTGTTCAACCTTTCGACGAAGGATAGAGTTGTCTAGGCGCTCCGTCGCGATGATTGGGGTGGTTTTTAAATGTTAAGCGTTTTTTGCGGATTCAGGCGATAATTTTTATTGATTTCGAACTGTAATTTCCAATTGTAAGCACGTGAAGATGATATCCCTACACCAGCGGTGGAGGAAAACGCAAAAAACCCAAGGTCAGCAATCCTTGAGAAATCAACAGAAAATGAACTTGCCCCCGTCAGACGCCCACTCCATACGGGACAAGCAGGATGAATAGCCACCAAATACCTCGCCCATCGCCTCGTATCCCCGTGCTCTCGTAACTGCCGCTTTGCCACCGCCAACAAATGATATGCCAGGACCGAGATCCACAAATGTGCCTTGGTTCGACCCGTAACTTGGTGATACAACGGACGCACTCCCGAATCGGTCTTCAACGTGCGAAAGGCTCCTCCCACTTGTCCAAGGGTCATATAAAGATTCCAGATTTCTTTTGCGCTCAACTCTGCATGGTGGCTTGAAGCCTCAATCACATAGCATCCCCTCAGCACGTTTCGCTGTTCTCGCGTCGGTTTTTTCGCCCACCACCGTATAACAAAGTATACATTTGTTGGGATTGATCGAAACGGCATATAATGTACCCCAGATATTCAAGCAACGATTGTCGTGTTATGGGGTAAGGTAGCGTAGTTTCTAAATAGCGGCTACACTCTCACTTCTCGCTTGTGGATTCCAATTACACTCAACCATCTGTGGTATGTCCGTGGTTACAAGTTTAATTATGAAGAAGGACGAATGGATATCTGGATCGGGTTTCAGGCGACGGATTCGTTAACTTGTTCTGTTTGTCAAACATCAAACCAAGCCTATTATGATATCGATAAGAAGGATCAAACATGGCGGCATTTGGATTTCTGGAAGTACAAAACCTTTCTTCATGCCCCTCACCCTCGAGTCAGGTGTTCGACTTGCGGGAGCGTCAAGTATACGCATATCCCTTGGACTCGCTATATTTGCAGCATTACACTCGACTTTGAGCGCTGGGTGTTGCAATTGGTCAGAGAGATGCCTGTCAAGCCTGCTTCTCGGGTTCACGAACCACGGATAAGGTAGCCCTAGTGCCTCTTGAAACATATCCAACTCTTGTTCTCTATCTTTTACTGTAACTACACTCTTTATCGTGATGGGTCATAGTTACTGTTTAGACAAATTTATGACACGCTAAACAGCGATGAGGCAGAAAAAAGTGTAACCTAATAACTATCTCTATCGTCTGCATAGTTATTGAAAGAGAAAAGGAGCCTGTGCGCATGTCCAAACGACTGCCAGTCTATGTAAGCCTCTTACTCGCCATGACCACCTTGTTGATTCCTTCCGTGGGTGCCGCCTATGCCAGTGGTTTGCCAACGCCTTCTATTACTAGCCAACAAGCCGAGCGTGAGGCAACAACTTTATTTTCCATTCCATCTTATTACAAGTTATCGCAAGAGTATTATGATATCAATGCAGCACAGGGGCAAATTTCCTATAACCTAGTTTATACTTACACGATGCCTGATGGACGCAATCATTATGTCAATGTCACGGTATCAGCATCCGACGGACAGATTATGAATTTTTCTCGGGACAGCAGTGCGAACGGTTTCGTGTATCCTTTACCGGTATCTGCCGCAAAAGCAAAGACGATCGCTATGACGTGGGCCAATCGGTTATTTAAAAACCAAGTCTCGCATGTTCGCC
>DAHWJX010000167.1:0-2025 GCA_027343965.1 Caryophanales bacterium
AGTAGTTTGATCAGGGGCGGCTCACTTCCCACATAGGGAGGTGATGTGGAATGGTGACATGGCAGGGACTTTCGTTCGCAGTCAGTTTTGCGATGCTGGTTCTGGCAATTGTCTCATTCAACAAGAAAAACCGCCCCTGACACCCCAGTTAGGACAAGCGGTTTTTTCTTGTTGCAGTTAAATCATTAATACAACAAGGAGCTGCCCTTGATTGGGCCACTGTACCGAAAGAGTCGTGGTGACACACGGCTCTTTTGTTATGTTTATCGTATCACGCACAGTTTATTCGTTCAAGTGCAAAATTGCGGATGTGTGAGACAAGAGTTGAATCGTGCCTGTCTTATTTTTGCTATACTATTCGATGGAAGGGTGTTTCACTTCTGCCTTTCCTCCTACGTCTAAGACGAAAGGAGGTGAGGGGCATGATTACATCATTGATCATCGCTTTGTGCGGTGTCGTTATAGCATTCTTCGGAGTGCTCAAAGCGTACTTAGAGTATGCGTCGGCAAAAGCCAAAACGAGGACAAACGAAAACGGGGCCTCACGCAAGAGAAAACCCCGCAATCGGTAATTACGCTCTAGCAGAAGGGCTGGTCTCCAGCCGTGCCCTTCTGCTTTATTAGTGTAAGCATAGCATTCGCGATATATACGTGCAAGAGTTTTTCCATAGAGCGGATATTTCAAGCGCTGATTTTGTTGGCGTTTTTTTGTTTTGCATGAACAATGTTGTCATCGACATGGATCGACAAATATGCCATGAAAATGTAACAAGGTGATCTATGCCTATACATTTTATACGGTAAAATTATCAAAAATAGGAGGCGATTGTACTTGCCAAGCGTTATAGAATGTCCAACATGCGGAAGTGATTACTGTCAGAGCTATTCGGTGTTGTATCAACAAGGAACATCTGTTGTGTCAGGTAAGACACGTTCGAATGGGATTGGAATTTCTGCAGGTGGTTTGGGATTTGGTTCGTCGAGTGGTGCATTTGCGGGTGTGCAACAAACAGCAGTTGGAGCGATGGCTTCACCGCCTGATAAGAAACAAATATTTCCCAGAAGCCTTGGTCAACTATTTTTGTGGATGATCGCTGGCATCGGACTTTTCATCGCTTATAAAAATCATAAATATAACAAAGAAGTGTGGCCTAAACTATATGAGGAATGGCAAAGCATGTTTTATTGCAATCAATGTGGTTCGTCATTTCAATATATGCCCACTAATACCTTGATTAATGTTACACCACAACCTATAGAAATTGAGGGCGGACAAGCAGTTCGGTAAAGTCTCAAAATTCGGTACGAGTAATCAAAATTGGAGGTGGTTGGACGTACCGAGTATCATAGAATGTCCCACGTGTGGCAATGATCTTTGCCAAAGTTATTCAGTGTTATATCAGCAAGGGATATCACTCGTGTCAGGAAAACACGATCAAGCGAAATTGGAATTATGTCGGGAGGTTTGGGGTTCGGATCGTCAAGGGTAACTTCGCTGGTTTTCAGCAAACGGTAGCAGGTGCGATGGCCTCTCCACCAAAAAAAGAAAGGTTATGGGTTACCGTTTCATTTAATTGCATATTAATAGGGAGGTTATTTGTGATTTCATCAAAATATCTCATTGCCTGGCTTTTAAAATTAAAGAATCCCGCGATCATAACTGGGATCTTGTATATAATCGCTTTTTTTCTAATATTCCCTTATCTCGTTCAGCTTCAATTGCCAATCGGTAATACATTCCTTGTATTATTGGGGATGTTATTAGCCGTTGTGATTGTTTCAGCGTTGCTAAATTGGGCTTATCTACTCACGATGATTTTCCCGATAGCTGCTGCACTTATTCTATTCTTTGCCGGATGGACAATTTATATCTTGTCGCCAGGTATTGATGCCATCGGACAAATCTTGATAGGGTTTTTAAATGGGGTGATTGGGGATTTGGGTGCCAGCGGTGCTACCGGCAATATAACTGCCGCTTTTCAGGATGTAACCACGATCGGTAATCATATTGGACAATTTTTCATT
>DAHWJX010000169.1:0-2150 GCA_027343965.1 Caryophanales bacterium
CGCCTTTGGCGGGATCCGTTAGTCCAACAATCTTTCATTCGGTTCTATGAACGAATGTTGACTGATGAGGACTTATGCTATGTCACTGGGGAAGTTTGTCCTTATGCGGATAAGCACGTATCGCGAATTCGAAACTCTGGAGACAAAGCAAAACTCATTTCAGCCAATGACACGAGCGGCTTTACTTTCCGAGGGCGTTTTCAAAACAGCCGAGAAGCTGCAACTGTCAGCTATGAAGTATCTCAGAAAGCGCACAACGCACTGAAATGGTTGATCGAACGGCAGGGAAGCATTGCGATAGACGGAAAAGTGTTTCTTGTCTGGGGAACAGAGCAATTGGAAATTCCTGACCCGTTTTGGGACTCCTTCGACCTTTATAAGGCGGATAACGACATCGAAACAGGGATAACCGGAGACCGGACTCATCGTGAGTTTGCACAGCAAATTCGGAAGGCACTGAATGGATACCGATATAATGGCGATTACAAATCAAGAGTTGTCATCATGGTGCTTGACTCAGCAACACCTGGGCGGATGTCCATTGTGTATTATCGTGACTTGGAATACGCCCCGTTCCTCGATAGGTTGCAGCATTGGCATGAATCCTGTTCTTGGCTGCACCGATATCGAAGGGACGAAAACAACAAATACATTATATTTTGGGGGGCACCCGCCACCAGGGATATCGCCTTTGCAGCGTACGGCCCGCGTGCTGGTGATAAAGTTGTAAAAGTTTTACTAGAGCGTATGCTACCCTGTATTGTTGACGGTCGATCAATTCCGCGCGATATCGTAAAAAGTGCCATCAATCGTGCCTCTAATCCTGCTGGAATGGAAAATTGGGAGTGGGAGAAGACGCTCAGTATTACTTGCGCATTAGTAAATAAAACGTATGAACAGAAGGGATTCAGTGTGGCTTTGGACGAACACATGGACAATCGTGACTATTTATTCGGAAGATTACTAGCTATTGCTGATGTGCTGGAGCGTTCAGCTTTGTCCGCTTCAGAGGAGAGGCGTACAACAAACGCTGTTCGTTACATGAACTCCTTTGCTCGGTATCCGGCCAGGACTTGGGGAATTATACAGTCCAATATTCAGCCATATCAGGCCAAGCTCGGGGCAAAAGCGACCTATTATAACCGATTGATAGATAAGGTAGGTTCGATGTTGAAACCAGAATACTTTACAAATCAACCACTCGGCGGCCTTTATCTACTTGGTTTTTACAGCCAACGCAATGATTTATATACAAAGAAGGATAAAAATGTTGGCCAAGCTGCAACCGATAATGGAACAAATAATCTGGAGGAGATGTAAAGATGGGAACGTTGGATCGTAAAATCGATTTCGCTGTCATTTTATCCGTTCGTAATGCTAATCCAAATGGAGATCCACTAAATGGGAATCGCCCCCGGCAAAACTATGACGGGAAAGGTGAAATTTCAGACGTTTGCTTAAAAAGAAAAATTCGCAACCGTTTACAGGACATGGGTGCGTCCATTCTTGTACAGTCCGATGACCGAAGACAGGATGAGTATCGCAGCATTAAAGAAAGAGTTGACGCCAACGTAGATGTAAAGAAGTTCACAATGGGAAAAAACCAACACAGTAATTTGTTTGCGGAGGCAGCATGCGAAGCATGGTTGGATGTACGGAGTTTTGGCCAAGTATTTGCTTTTAGCAAAGGAGACGCGTCAAATTCAGTATCTGTCGGCGTTCGTGGACCAGTCACTATTCATACTTCAATAAGCGTTGACCCCATTGATATTTCGAGTATGCAAATTACAAAAAGTGTTAATACAGAAACTTCCAAAGATCCAGATAAAAAAGGCTCTGACACCATGGGAATGAAGCATCGAGTGGACTTTGGTGCATATGTGTTCTATGGTAGTATGAATCCTCAATTAGCAGAGAAAACGGGTTTTTCTTATGAAGATGCACAAATGATACGAGAAGCTCTCATCACTTTGTTTGAAAACGACTCTTCGTCCGCACGACCTGATGGCAGTATGGAGATTCATCAGGTTTACTGGTGGGAGCATCCATCCAGGTTAGGCAAGTACTCGTCAGCCAAGGTTCATCGGTCTTTACGAATTGCGCGGAAAGATGGCGTGGCTGATGCGAAATCCATCGATGATTACGATATC
>DAHWJX010000030.1:0-6599 GCA_027343965.1 Caryophanales bacterium
ATTTAGAGGTGGAAGCAAGGATGGAAAGCGTTTTGCCAACATACTTTTTCCAGCACCTGGCGGACCAATAAATAAAATATGGTGATAACCTAGAGCAGCTAATGCAAGAGCTCTTTTCGCAAAATGTAGTCCGGCAATATCATCTAAACTAGTATGGACCAATTCATCATGAACAATCTCAGGGGGTCTTTTATAACGATGTCTTGTGTCGACTTGTCCCTTTATGACCGAAATAGCTTCGATCAAAGAGTTAACCGTGTAGATATGTTGTTGTTCGTCTTCTGTCATGGTTGTCACATCGACTGTGTCTGGCACAATAACCTTATGCGCGCCCACATGAACGGCTGACCGCGCAACGCCCCATGCCCCTGTAAAAGAACGAACTTGTCCATCAAGAGATAATTCACCTAAAATCACAGTGTCTGAAGAAACAGGTATCAATTGTTCAGAAGCCACCAAAATGGCAATAGCGATCGGGAGATCTAATCCTGTACCATCTTTGCGCAAATCTGCTGGTCGCAAGCTTATGATCATACGTCGGCGCGGCCATTCAAAACCGCTATTCACAATGGCTGATCGCACGCGTTCTTTCGCTTCTCGTATGGATGATGCCGCGAGTCCTACAATATCGACACAAGGAAGTCCTGATTGCACGTCGGCTTCCACACTGATGGATAAGCCGTCCAAGCCATGTAAAGCCATTCCTGTCACCGCGGTATACACAATGTCTGCTATCCCTCACTTTATAGTTATACGGATCTAGCTCTACTCTACAAGGCGACAAAACATCACACCATGATGTTTTGAAGAGGAATTTCACCATAGAAAAGGTCCCGACAAAAAGTCGGGACCAGTACAATATCATTGGTGTAAGCATCGAATTACGATGATTCTTGTAGCAGACTTTGTTCTTTCATCAAAACCTGATGGAGAAAGAGCAATGTATCCTTCACTTCGTGAACCCACTTCGTGTCCCCTAAGAGCGTCGCAAAGTTCCACACATCTAACATGTGATCCAGTTGCTCCTGTGACACTGTAGGGATGTCTCGGGTATCAAAAGAAGGATAGTCCAGAAGAACATCTTGGATTTGCAGTTCATCCACAACGTCTAAAAGACTTGCTTGCTTTACGCCATCAGTTTCACATTGATGCACATACATGGTCACTTGAGTCTCTAGCATCGGTGCTATGACCGCCTGGCCGCAAGTGCGGCAGACCAGGAAGGGAACATCCGTCAAGAGCGTGCCCCTTTCGGAATGAAGTGGCCGAATACGAGCTGTCATGGTAGCTCCGCAACAGAAGTCCATATCGTTCCCTCCTTCTTTTCTTGTATTATAACAGCCTCGGCATAGAAGGCAATCAATAAACACGCAAAAAACGAAAAAGTTAGACAGTTCCTGTCTCTTTTGTGAATTGCGCTAACTAAACAAAAAATCTTCTTTTACTGCAATACTTTTCACAAACTTGTCTATAAAATAGTAAATTTTGTAAATTAAAATCATTATGGCCTACACGTCGCCCTATTTCATATTGGCTACCGTTGCCTATGACAAACTGTAAGCGATTTCGAAAAGAGACATTACTCCATGTATACTCATTTCACAATGTTTATTTGTATGTATTTGGAAAATCATATTGAATTTCATGCTATATTCCGTTATCCTATAAGTTGTGTTTAAAGGCGTGGCAGATCCAATCGGATCGGCTCGAGTGAGTCGGTAGGGAGGAAGCATTCGTGAACATTCATGAATATCAGGCAAAAGCCGTTTTCCGTAAGTACGGCGTTGCAGTACCTGTTGGCGCAGTAGCTTTTAGTGTCGACGAGGCCGTGAAAGTGGCGGAACAATTTGGTGGACGGGCTGTTGTAAAGGCGCAAATTCATGCTGGCGGCAGAGGAAAAGCCGGCGGTGTAAAATTAGCCAAGTCGTTAGAGGAAGTTCGTCAATATGCGACAGAGCTTCTTGGTAAAACATTGGTAACCCATCAAACGGGACCTGAGGGCAAGGTTGTACAACGTTTGTTAGTTGAGTCACTGACAGATATTCAAAAGGAATACTATGTTGGTGTTGTGATCGACCGCGCTACGGGATGCGTTACTATGATGGCGTCTGAAGAAGGCGGTATGGAAATCGAAGAAGTTGCGGCCAAATCACCGGAAAAAATCTTCCGCGAAACAGTTGATCCCGCTGTTGGCCTCAAAGCTTTTCAGGCACGGAAGTTGGCTTATGCAATACATATCCCGTCTGACCTTACCAAACAAGCTACTCAGTTTATGATGGCTTTGTATAAAACGTTTGTCGATAATGATTGTTCTGTGGCTGAGATCAATCCGCTGGTAGTCACTAAAGGTGGAGAAGTTCTTGCTCTTGATGCAAAATTGAATTTCGATTCAAATGCATTATATCGCCATAAGGATATTCTCGAGATGCGCGATCTTGCTGAGGAAGATGCACGTGAAGTGGAAGCTTCCAAGTATGATCTAAGTTACATTGCATTACATGGCAACATTGGCTGCATGGTTAACGGTGCTGGGCTGGCCATGGCGACGATGGACACGATTAAGTATTATGGCGGTGAACCAGCTAATTTTCTTGATGTTGGCGGTGGCGCCACAGAAGAAAAAGTTACAGAAGCTTTTAAAATCATTTTGTCAGACGATGGCGTCAAAGGTATTTTGGTCAATATTTTCGGGGGCATCATGAAGTGCGACGTTATTGCCAACGGCGTCGTTGCTGCCGCTCGTCAAGTTGGTCTGACTCGTCCACTAGTCGTTCGCCTTGAAGGTACGAATGTGGACCTTGGTAAGCAAATCCTGAAAGAATCCGGCTTGTCGATTGTTCCGGCTGACTCATTAGCTGAGGCGGCGCAAAAAATCGTCGAGCTCGTGAAGTAGGGGGGTAGGTCAATGAGTATTTTAGTCGATAAGAACACTCGTGTGATCACGCAAGGTATCAGCGGTAAAACTGGGTTATTTCATACGCAGCAGGCCATCGAATATGGCACAAACATGGTTGCTGGTGTGACCCCTGGAAAAGGTGGTACCGTTATTGAAGGAGTTCCTGTCTTTAACACCGTTGAAGAAGCGGTGCGCGAGACGGCTGCTAATGCATCTGTGATTTATGTGCCGCCTGCAGGGGCTGCGGAAGCCATTATGGAAGCGGCAGAGGCAGGCGTGGAACTTGTAATTTGCATCACGGAAGGTATTCCCGTGCTGGATATGGTTCAAGTGAAACGATATTTGGAGGGTAGAAATACCCGCCTTATCGGACCTAACTGCCCAGGCGTTATCACGCCAAATCAATGTAAAATTGGTATTATGCCAGGCTACATTCACAAACCCGGTCATGTCGGTGTTGTCAGCCGTAGTGGAACCTTGACCTATGAAGCCGTCTATCAATTGACGACGCAAGGTATTGGTCAAACCACAGCCGTTGGTATTGGCGGTGACCCGGTAAATGGTACAAACTTCGTCGATGTGCTTCGCATGTTCAACGAAGATCCGGAAACGGAAGCCGTGATTATGATCGGCGAAATTGGTGGAACAGCTGAAGAAGATGCTGCCGCTTATGTGAAGGAATACATGAAAAAACCAGTCGCAGGATTTATTGCAGGTCGTAGTGCACCTCCCGGTAAACGTATGGGGCATGCTGGCGCCATTATCTCGGGCGGTAAGGGCACGGCGGTAGAAAAGGTTGCGGCGATGGAAGCTGCGGGTATCAAAGTGGCACCTACGCACTCTGAAATGGGTTCGACTCTTGTGGCGATGCTCAAAGAACGTGGTTTGCTTGAGAAATGTCGTTCCTAGTGGTATCGAAAAAAGGTTCCGGCTTTTGCTGGAACCTTTTTTCATTTGGTAAAGAATAATTACTCGATGTTATGGTTCATCCCTCTTGTCCGTGCCACAATGCATGATAAAGAGAAAGGATGATCAAGTATTGCAAGACATGGAGCTCATGCTATGGATCACATTGTTGTCAACGCCAGGAATTGGCCTAAAAACAGCTCGCCGAGTGATGTCTGCTGCACAAGATTGGGGTGATCTTGTTGTCTATCAAACTGCTGATTGGTGTGAGCATGGACTCTCTTTAGAAATTGCCAAAAATCTTCGAGAATCGTTTTTAAATAAAGTTGGTGAATATGCCGTAGAACGACTTCGTCGTGAAAGCATACAGGTGGTAGGTGCAAATGATGAGCATTATCCGAGGCTACTTCATGAGATTGACGATCCACCACCGTTTTTAACATATCTTGGCGATGGCGTGACACAGTATGATACGATAGTGGCTGTTGTAGGTACTAGACAGTGTACAGCCTATGGCAGACGAGCGGCACGAGAAATTGCGCAGGATCTTCAAAGAGATGGTGTAATCATAGCGTCTGGCTTAGCGATGGGGATTGACCAAGAAGCCCATAAGGCCACATTGCAAAATGGAGGTAAAACAATCGCCGTGCTTGGCTCTGGTCTCTATCAAGTGTACCCTGCCCAACATCGTCCTTTGGCAGATCAGATAGCTGCAACGGGCGGAACAGTATATAGCGAGTTTTTACCATGGCAAGGGCCACAAAGACATCATTTTATTCAGCGCAACCGTTTGATCAGTGGGATGTCAAAGGCAGTTATCGTAGTTGAGGCTGGCACAAAAAGTGGGGCATTGATTACGGCTGATTATGCTCTGTCACAAAATAGAGATGTTGCCGTTGTCCCAGGGTCGATCTATAATAGCCACGCGCAGGGCTGTCATGAATTGTTGGTTCAAGGGGCGATGGCCTTGATATCGACAAAATATGTGTTGCAACAATTGCAAATCACGGTACAAAATTGTACGCTTCACCATGACACGCTCCTTACTTCGTCACCCATTGGAGAAACAAAAGAGATGCAAGATATTCTGGCACAACTGCAAGTAGGCTATAAATCCATGGGTGATTTGAGTCGGTCACCGGAATTAGTACATCTATCTCTTTCAGAAATGACGAAAGTATTGACAGAGATGGAAGTGCACGGCTTAATCGTGAGAGTCGGTCCAGGCTTGTATGGATTGTGATACTTGTCAATCCATCGCATTTGCATATTCTTTGATTTGAGTGATAAGATGTGGTGAAATTTACTGGCAAGGGGGAAAACGATGGCAGACTACTTGGTCATCGTAGAGTCGCCTGCGAAAGCTAAAACGATTGGAAAGTACTTGGGCAGTAAGTATTTGGTCAAAGCATCCATGGGACATGTTCGTGATTTACCGAAAAGTCAGCTTGGTGTTGACATTGATCATAGTTTTGCGCCGAAGTACATTACGATTCGTGGCAAAGGTGATGTTGTAAAAGAACTGCGCGATGCGAGCAAAAAAGTGAAGAGCGTGTACCTTGCGGCTGACCCTGATCGTGAAGGAGAAGCTATAGCGTGGCATCTCGCCAATACCCTTGAGATTGATCCGAGCCGACCTGTAAGGGTTGTATTTAATGAAATTACGAAGCAGGCGGTTAAAGACGCATTTAAAACACCTCGAGCGGTCAATATGGATTTGGTTCATGCGCAACAGGCAAGACGGATTTTGGATCGTCTTGTTGGGTATCGGATTAGCCCCTTATTGTGGAAAAAAGTGAAACGCGGGTTGTCGGCGGGGCGCGTTCAGTCTGTTGCCGTACGTCTCGTTGTTGATCGCGAACGCGAGATACGGGCGTTTATTGCGCAAGAGTACTGGACAGTGACGGCCAAATGTACTGCTTTTGGTGAGAACTTTGATGCTAATTTTTATGGATACGACGATAAAAAAATTGAATTGTCATCACGTGATGATGTAGACATGTTGCTTGATAAAGTGAAAGGCAAGAATTTTGTGGTGACGCATGTCAAGGTGAGTGACCGTAAACGCAATCCAGCGCCACCTTTTACGACAAGTACACTTCAACAAGAGGCAGCTCGGCGCCTGAACTTTCGCGCGCAACGCACAATGTCTGTCGCTCAGCAATTGTATGAAGGTATTGAGCTACCAAAAGAAGGTGCTGTCGGTCTAATTACGTACATGCGTACCGATTCAACTCGCATTTCCGAAGTAGCCTCGTCGGAAGCACGCGACTATGTAAAGCAGCAATTTGGCGAAGATTTTGTTCCGAAGGAACCACGTGAATTTAATGCCAAAAAGGGTGCTCAGGATGCTCACGAAGGTGTTCGCCCTACTTCGATTTTGCGTGATCCAGAAGCTTTGAAGGACATATTGTCAAAGGACCAGTACCGTCTGTACAAGTTAATCTATGATCGCTTTATGGCGAGTCAGATGGCGTCAGCTGTATTCGACACGATGGCAGTAGATATAAAAGCGGGCGACGCAATATTTCGCGCGACAGGTTCGCGTGTTAAATTCCCGGGTTTTATGAAAGTATATACGGAAGCTACGGATGAAAAAAAAGAAGAAGAACATTTCTTGCCTCCATTGACAAAGGATCAATCTTTGGGGCATCCCAAACTACATCCGGATCAGCATTTTACACAGCCTCCGCCCAGGTACAGTGAGGCTCGTCTGGTGCGTGCCATGGAGGAACTTGGCATCGGAAGGCCAAGCACGTATGCACCGACTATCGAGACGATTCAAAAACGCGGTTAC
>DAHWJX010000060.1:0-19294 GCA_027343965.1 Caryophanales bacterium
CGCCTTACACGCTCCTTTTACCGATCACTGTAAGTATGGACAAACTCCGTAAGGCGTTGTAAAACATCCTCAGACACTTCAGGAAATACACCATGCCCGAGATTAAACACATGACCTTGTAGTTCTTTGCCTTGATCGATGTTACGCATAGCTCGCATCTTAATTTCTTCCCATGGTGCCAACAGCACGGCAGGATCCAGGTTACCCTGAAGCACAACGTCAGGTCCTAGAAGTTCCTTGACTTGTGATAATTCCACGCGCCAATCAACTCCGATCACAGTTGCCCCTGTTTCTTTAAATAACGGCAACAAGCCACAAGTGCCCACCCCAAAGTAGATGAGTGGGACGTCAAGCGCTTTTAATGACGTAAAAATTCGTTTCATGACAGGTAATACATAGATCGCATAATCCTGTGATGATAAACTTCCCACCCAACTATCAAACACCTGTACGGCCTGTGCCCCAGACTTCACTTGGGCTGTCAGATAAGTGATGATCATATCCCCTAATTTGTCCATCAAAAGCGACCATGCCTCAGGGTTTGAATACATCAATTGCTTTGTTTTAAGATATTGTCGCGATGGTTTGCCTTCTATCATGTAACTTGCTAATGTGAACGGCGCACCGGAGAATCCAATCAAAGGCACAGTCAACTGTTCACGCAACGAACCAATGGTTTCTAAGACATAAGGAAGATCATCCTGTGGCGATATTGCATGTAACCGCAACACATCACTGATATTTCGAATAGGGGATTCGATGATCGGCCCAACATCGCGTTTTAAATCAAATTGCATCCCCATAGCACCAATTGGCACCATGATGTCAGAGAACAGGATCGCGGCATCCACCCCCAAGTGCTTCACAGGAAGCAGGCTTACCTCGGTGCACACGTCAGGTCGCTCGCAAATCTCAAGAAGACTATATTTTTCACGAATCTTGCGGTATTCAGGCTGATATCGCCCCACTTGTCGCATGTACCAAACTGGTGTACGGTGCACTGACTCCCCACGGCACGCCTTTAAAAATAAATCATTTATAGTCATTATACGTATCCTTTGCTCCTGAAATTTGTTGCATTAATCATATCATATTCACGCCCATCTGTATGATAGCGACAGGATCACGCATTGTATCCATTCTTACTATGGAGTATCATATCGCTGTAGCATGCAAACTTTTTGTCAAGGGGGGTCCATAATGCCTTCTGTTTCCCAATCTACACTAGAACTCCTGAGCACCATCGTCATTGTGTGTGGAGCCCTTGCCGTGATTTTTATCCGTTTGCGCGCCGCAAAGAAACCTACATCTGCTCGAAAAATCATTATGCCACCGCTCGGCATGGTGACAGGATTTCTGATGTTTTTGTTTCCCGTTATGCGCATACCTTTGCCCTATGCAGGAATTGCCTTTTTAGTGGGATGTTTATTCTCTTATCCTCTCATTGCTACCTCGCACATGCAACTCGTGGACAAGCAGGTGTATTTAAAACGGTCACCAGCGTTTGTGCTTGTGTTACTTGCGCTACTTGTTTTACGGCTTATTTTGCATACGTACATTGAACGCTATGTATCAATTCCACAGACGGGTGCAATTTTCTTCATTTTGGCATTTGGTATGATCTTGCCATGGCGCATCGCCATGTATTTCCGTTACCAAAACTTTACGAAGAAGCATAAACGCAAACTGCAAATGTCTGAGAGTAATGCCTAATACTGCGAGGATAGGGCACCTCCTGTTCTGTAAAGGATAATACCAAAACAGAGCAGGAGGTGCTTTTCCATTCTTACAAAATCGAAGTATACGCGATTTTCAGCTCGTCTCATTCCTTTTGCATTACTTGCGTTCTTGACCGGATGCTCATCCACCCCAGCAGCTGTAGACAATAGCACAATGCATTTCATTCCACGTGCAGTAGCGCCGACCCAACAGATGTCCGCACCACATCGCCTATACCACGCAGAAAATACGACCTACGATGCCAAAACACGTACGGTTACCATTTATGCTCACCGGATCCCTCATGGCAAAGTGGTTGACGCATCTACTCTCAATAAAGTGGGTAGCGAACGAACACTCGACACGGCAAGCCTTGATGGCATTGAAAATTACGGTACAGCTGCCTTTGCCTGGCAACCGGTGAATCGCGTACGTCTGATCGATCGATATGTTCCCGCCTATGCGAGGGTTCATCATTATGGAACGTACCATTCATACGTACCGTCCACACAACATACTGGTGCAAGCACAACGCAAACTGTAGCAGATATCCCGGCTACAAGCGCCACATCGGGAACGGCAGGGACGAGTACGTCAAGCACCAGCCCGTCTTCATCGACGACAACGCCTGCGACTCCAGGCACAAGCTCTCCGTCATCGCCGATTCAAATTCCGCCTCCAGGTGTACGAATCGACCCAAATATCACACCAATTGCATCGATATCAGCGACGCCATCAGCCAAATTTGCGGCGATTGTACAAGTAGCACAAAGCAAGTTAGGTACCCCCTATATCTGGGGTCACAACGAAGATCGCGGTCAGTATGGGTTTGACTGTAGCAATTTTACCGAATATGTGTATCACCATGCGTTAGGCTATTTAATGACGACATCAAGCAAAGGTCAATACCTTAACGTTGGTGATCCCGTTAGTGTAAGTCAAATGCAACCAGGCGACCTTGTTGCATTTGACTTGGGGGCACACGTCGGTATCTATACGGGAAATGGCCAGATGATTCAAGAAGGCGGCGGTTTAAAGAAAGTAGGTTATCTACCGCTAGCTCCAGGAAAGTACTGGTACAACCATATTTCAGCTGTAAAACGGTTGTATTAGACACGAAAAAGGCAGCAATCCACGCTTACCATGGCGTTGGATTGCTGCCTTACACATTATAAAAGAAAGCCAGCCACAGTATAGCCCACTGTCGCCAAGCCTCCAGCAAGTAACGTAGGTTTCATCAGCCTTTTCGAGAAATCCATCACAGGTAGTTTCATGACGGTGGCCATCGCAACCGTGTTATCACTAAGTGGCGAAGCAAAACCACCTAATGTGCCGCTGGCAAATACTGCGCCGGCAATCAAAACCAAAGATGCATGCGTACTCGCGGCTAAGCTAAATCCTAACGGCAACAAAATGCCCCATGTTCCAAATGATGAACCAATGAAATATGAAATCAGAGAACCAAAGACAAATAATGCAGGCGCAATAAATTGTCGCGGTACGACGGCGCCGATCGTTTGTCCAACGTAGGTCGAAAAGCCAAGATCAGTCGACACGGCAGACACAGCCCATACCAAGGCGAGTAAAACCAGGACGGGCATCATCTCGTTACCGCCTGATACGACACCATACATGACGCGATCAATGGGAAGACGTCTCACCATATAAAAGACTATCGACAAGACAAGTGTAATCAAAACTGCTTGCAACATCGCTTTGGACGCATCAGCTTTCATGAGCCCAGCAAAGAATCCAGTTGCTTTTAAGTGACCGTCCCACCAAGTCAAAGAAAAGGTGAGGAACAACAACAACAAGATCGGCACGATAAGATGCGCGGCAAACGGTTTAGCCTGATCGCTGAGTACTTCAAGTGGCTCATCAGGTACAACACCCTGCGCTTTTTGCGCCACATGGACATGATCTAGCAAGGATTTCTGATGTGCGAAGTGGGCTATCTCTCCGGTCTCCATAAGCCACTGCCGATGAACCCTAGAGACAATTGGGCGGCGTTGGTGAACCGCAGACTTGGTCGATTGCACATCTTGTGTTGCTTTTTTCTCCTTGGCGAAAAAACTGGTGTAAAGCGCCATGAGTAAAATAATCACGGAAAAGAAATTAAGCGGTATCGTTTGAAGAAAAAACGGATAGGGAGCGAACGATAGTCCATTATGACGCAAAGATGTGGCTAAAAGTCCAACCATGTACCCGACGAACGCCGTACCAATAGGAATTACTGCGATTAACGGAGTTGCTGTGACATCGATGATATACGCGAGACGTTCGGGTGTTATACCCAACTTTTTAATCAGAGGACGCATGATAGGAGCCACCGCGATAATGCGAAAGTCCGGTGCCATAAATGTCCCTAGCGAGGACAACCATGTCACACCATAAGCAGTCTTAGCTGAATGTATTCGGGGAGATAACCACTGAGCAAGCCCCTTAACACCACCTGTAACACGAACAATGCCAATAAACGCGCCAAACAAATACAAGAAAAGCATGAGGTGGACGTTTCCCGCCACCGTAAGTTCCGCAAACACATATTGCAAAGCCGTGTTGACAATGCCAAGAAAACTTGGCGTTTTTAAAAAAGCACCTACAAGAAGCCCCGCCACAAGCCCTGGAATGACCTGTTTAGTCAAGATAGACACAGGAATCACGACAGCGAAGGGCAGCAAAGACCAAATCGTTGCATGCATGGAATGGATCACCTCAAAGCTATGTTCTTCTTTAAGGGCTATAATCATTCGACATGCAGCCGCATTTTCATCTTCTTTCGTCGCATACTAAGTAAACAGCATGGACGAGGTGATCATTGTTTTGGTAAAACCTCACCGCACATCACACACAATTCTTAGCACTGCAATCATGGTTGTTATTGGTATTGTGCTACTTCTCGTGTATTACCGCTATCAAGCTGCCGTTTCACCGTTCATTCGGCACCTCGGGCCACTTGGCATCCTGTTTTCCATTATCTTGATGGCTATCTTGTGTATTGTCCCATTCCCAGCAGAGTTCTTGATGATTTTGGATATGCAAATCTACGGTGTGTGGTTCGGCATTTTGTATGTATGGCTAGGCGCGATGCTTGGTGCTTACATCACATTTTTAGTCGCAAAACATTTTGGTCAACAATTTGCTCGACGCATAGTCGGCCAAAAAAATTTGAATAAACTGAGTAAATCAGTTCATCGCTATGGGTCGATTGGCTTACTTATTTCGCGAATGATTCCATTCATTCCTTTTGTCGTACTTAATTTTGCAAGTGCTATGATCAAAGAGGTAACCACTTGGACGTATCTGTGGACAACAGGCATAGGAATCATGCCCTATGACCTCGGAGCCGCTTTGATATTTCTGGGTGTATCAAAAAGAACCATCGGCTGGCTCATTGTCGGTGCGATAGCGGTGGTCGTGATCTGGCTCGTGACCCTTTTAGCGCGAACATTTCACAAAAATGCACGTTCACGAGTCCCATAATTCACGATCAATAATTTAGCAAAGGATCAACAATGCCTTGGAGCGGTTGTGAACGTTCATAACGCAACAAATTCAAGCGAAAAAAGTCACTCACTTTTTCAATTTGACTTACACCGGACATATGAGGCGTTATATAAATGCCCTCAGTATGCCAAAACGGATGTTCTTTAGGCAATGGCTCTTGTTGTAAGACATCCAGTATGGCGCCTTGAATACGGTGATGAAGCAATGCCTTTTGCAAATCTTCTTCGTTAATCAATTGACCTCGTCCAATGTTTATAACAATGACGTCTTTTTTCATGACTTGCAAAATTTTTTCATCAAGAACATGGTATGTCGCTTGCGTAAGTGGCAGGGCCAGCACAAGATAATCTGCTTGTTGCGCAAAAGTTGACCAGTCATCCGGTTGGTACCAAGCTTCGATGACGCCTTGATCTTTGTGCGTTCTGCTAAGCCCGATTACTTTCATCGAAAATGCTTGTCCACGCTTAGCGATTTCTTTGCCAATCGATCCAAGACCTGCGATAGCCAGCGTCTTGTCAGATATAGACTGCGGCACAAAAGGATTCCATAACTTCTGTTGCTGCGCTTGTCGCAAACGGTCAATGCCTTGCGACAGATAAAGAATCCAGGCAAAAACATACTCGGCGATCGGAGCACCAAATTGATCCAGGACACGAGTCACGGTTTGATGGTTCATTACATAAGAGTGATGGATAATATCATCAGCACCTGCCCCCATCAATTGGATCCATGTAAGTGTGGATCCCGCTTGAATCCACTGCCATGGAAACCGCCATGCAAAAAGTATCGTAGAACCATTGTTCATGCCTCTCTCAAAGTCGATTCTATCGTGAACAACTTGTACCAGAACACCTTGTGTTTCGAGGTAAGCTGCATATTGGTCGGCTTTTGTCGGGTGATAGACAAGAATTGGTCTTTGCAAAAGGTATCCGTCCTTTTCCTACGAAATACGTTACAATAAACATAATACGTCATTGTCGGAGGTCATCATGCAAGGAAGCAGTTCTACAAAAATTGGTCATCGATTGTTGATCGTCACCGCCGTCTTAGTGATTTTATCCGTGATCTTTAACTTCGCAGAAACTCTAGAGACAAAAATCCCCTTGCTTCGTCATTACACAATGAGTTTCGACTGGGCTATGGCTATTTTATGGTTTTTATTAGGTATGTGGCTTGTTCGTTACGGCCACCAAGCATTTAAACATCGGGTGCCAGACCGTCAAGGTACCGATGTGCGAGCGTGGTTTGTCATTTCACGCATCATCAGCACAGTAGGCTATGCTTTTGTACTGTTAGTCGCGCTCCATCTCTTGCATATTCAGATCAGCAGCATCCTTTTAGGAGGTGCCGTCACTGGCGTTATCGTTGGCATTGCGGCTCAATCTACGTTAAATAACCTATTTGCAGGTTTTTTACTTTTAACGTTACGTCCTTTTTCGATCGGACAAAATGTGACCTTTCGTACATCCTCCTTTGATGTCACTGGAAAAGTAGTCGATGTAAACTGGTATTATAGCGTCGTACTTGATGGCGATCGACGGCGCATCTTGCCTAATGCGTCTGTGATCACAGCAATTATTACAATTCATCCAGAACAAGAATCTGTCGTAACAGAGATTCCCGTACCGTACGATGTGTCTCCTTTAGCGATCGCCGCGCTTCTCAACGAGGGCCAAGATGTACTGGTAACCTTACGAATCACAAGCTTTCAAACAGATACATATACGTTAGAAGTAACGGCCCCGGCTGATTTTGACCTATTTTCCATTGTGCAGGCATTAGCTATTTCTCACGGGACAACCACACAGTAGCTGCGTTCAAGAAAGCCATTTGATCCTTTCCTATGGCAAACGGTGCATGATGAGGATCTACCCACAGGAAGTCGTCTACTTCGATATTCTTTGTAAAAGGCAGTTGCGATTCCACGGTGCATAGCACAGCGACATCAAGCGTGCCATAGGACCGCCGCACATCAAGTACACTAACCGCTTTAGTGAGTATGTTCGCCTCTTCGTACAACTCACGCACCGCGGTTTCAAAAGGTTCCTCGTGTCGCTCAGCGAGGCCCCCAGGCAATCGCCACGCATATTGTTTACGATAGGTGTGATGCAAAAACAGAAAGGTTCCATCACCTTTAGGTACAACGGCCACCACACCTACGACGACTTTAGGTTTCAAAATGTAGATAGCAAGAGAGACAACCCATGCCGGTAGGTGACGAACTAGAATTACTGCTATCGAATGAAAAAAAACCATCAAAAGTCGCCGCCTCTTTGTGTTTGTTGCATGGCATGAGCTTCGCGAAACATCATGGGACCCAGTCGTCAAGTGATAGACGCGGGTCCCATTCATTGATCAAAGCAATGGTACGTTATGCGATGTTGAGACAAATTCCAATCGATCAACATGAACGTGTCGAAAATGGACCTCACGTAAACGGGAAGCACCTGATTCTACATGGTGAACCATCACATGACGCACCATGGCATTGGAAATGACGACACTCGTCGCCTGCCCTGACGCCAATTCTTGCAACTTGTGACGCATTTCTTCTGTCATGACGAGTTCTACCCGCAAATGCCCAACTCTGCTCTTATGCACACTGATCTCTCCTTCAAAAAAATCTTCTCAGGAGTACCGTACGCAAACGCCCCATGTCATGTGCCCGCAGACAGGCCCAACTTTTTATCTCATTGCCTAAAAGTGAAAAAATGGATTCACCATGCGTTCTTCACCAATGGTCGAATCTTCTTCGTGTCCCGGAAAGATGCGAACATCGTCAGGCAATGGATAGAGTTTTGTTCTAAGCGAGTTCATCATCGCTGCATGATCTGAATAAGGAAAATCAGTGCGTCCAATGGTACCTGCAAAAAGCGTATCACCTGTCAGCAACTCTTTAGCCTTTCTTTCGTATAAACACACACTTCCTGCACTATGCCCCGGCGTTTCAAGCACGCGAAAATTTCGGTCACCTATAACAATCGACAGCCCATCTTGTAAATCTGCATCAGGTGATGAAACCTCACATGTGACACCGAAGTATTCTTTGATCTGATCTTTCGCCTCTTTTATTAAAGGCAAATCACGAAAAGAGCACCACACAGGTACTTTGAAGTATGCCTTTGCCGCGTCATTTCCAGCCACATGATCAAAGTGACCATGCGTGTCCACGATAAGTCGCACGTGCATCTGATATTGTTCAATGTAATCAATCAAAGGATCGATGTGCGGATGCGCAGGATCTACGATCATAACGTCGCCGTTAGGTTCACCGACAACATACGTATTTGTGCCCATCGAATTTAGCATAAAACGCGAAATAGGCATTTTATAATCCCCATCCCTTACAGATGATCAGAATCCAGCAAGATCGTTACCGGTCCGTCGTTACTTGATTCCACTTGCATCATCGCCCCAAAGACGCCCGTTTGCACACGCATGCCTGTTTTTGCAAGCAAGTCATTAAAGTATTCATACAGCGGTAGAGCCACAGCAGGGCGCGCCGCCTCCATAAAATTGGGTCGTCGTCCCTTTCGCGCATCACCATACAAGGTAAACTGGGATACGCTTAAAATTTCCCCACCAGCATCTAAAATGGAATCATTCATCTTTCCTTCCTGATCTTCAAACACGCGCAAGTGGAGAATCTTATCCGCCATGTAGGTCAGGTCAGGCTCAGCATCGGTGTGCGTAAAGCCAACTAAGACAAGCAATCCTTTTCCGATCTCTCCGACCATTTGTTCGTGAACGCGCACACGCGCATAACGAACGCGCTGCACTACCGCTCTCATAAAATGGTTACACCCTTTTCTATTGGATCACGCGGCGTACGGCGTAAATGTCCTTCACCCGTTTAATTCGCTCCACCACGGATCGCAAGTGATCCACATTGCGGATGGCAATCGTCAAATTCATTGTCGCAATGCGTCGACGGTCAGCACGCCCACTGACAGCCGTGATATCTGTCTTAGTTTCAACTACCGCGTTCATCACTTCATTGATGAGACCTCTGCGATCAAGGCCAGTCACTTCGATGTCTACCTGATACGATACATTATCCGTATCTTCCCATTCGACTTCAAGCATACGGTTTCCTTCATCCACCATAGAAAGGACGTTAGGGCAATCTTTTCGATGGACAGAAACCCCACGACCACGTGTCACAAAACCGATGATATCGTCACCTGGTACCGGGTTACAACAACGCGAAAAGCGGATGAGCAGGTTATCTACCCCGACCACATGCACACCAAGGTTGTTTTTGGCGGAAACTGCACTATGCTTCATTTCCCGATCAGGTATTTGAGCGATCGAGTCGACAATCGGCTCCTCTTTTTTCATACGCTCAAGAAGTCTTGTGACAACTTGTGCCGGCGACAATCCCCCATACCCTACCGCCGCATATAGATCGTCTGGCTTTTGAAAATTGAGTTTGGCTAACACTTCATGTAAATGCGCAGCCAACACAGTATGGGGGTCTAACCTATGCTTCGTGATTTCCTTTTCAAGGATATCGCGGCCTTTTTCTACATTTTCATCTCGTTTCTCACGCTTGAACCACATACGGATTTTTGCGCGAGCCTGCGATGTTTGCGCAATTTTCAGCCAATCCTGGCTAGGGCCATATGATAACTTTGATGTCAAAATCTCTATGATATCGCCAGTTCGCAGTCTCGTATCGAGCGGTACGATGCGACCATTCACTTTCGCGCCCACGCATCGATTCCCAATGTCCGTATGGATGCGGTAAGCAAAGTCGATTGGGCAAGATCCCGCGGGCAATTCAATAACTTGACCTTTCGGTGTAAAAACAAATACTTGATCGGCAAACAAGTCGATTTTTAAGGTTTCCATAAATTCTTGCGCATCACGAAAATCTTGTTGCCATTCAAGAACTTCGCGAAACCAAGCTAACTTTTTCACAAATGGGCCTTGCGATGACGATACGTTGGTCAAATTCTGTGTTGGTTTTGACTGCGATGGCAAAGCGCCTTCTCGTTTATCCACAGCAGTTTCTTTCGTTCCATAAGCTTGTTCTTTGTAGATCCAGTGTGCGGCGATGCCATACTCGGCCGTGCGATGCATTTCCCATGTACGAATTTGAATTTCTAGCGGTTCACCGTTAGGGCCAATCACGGTGGTGTGCAAACTTTGATACATATTGGCTTTTGGCATAGCCACGTAATCCTTAAATCGTCCAGGCACAGGTTTCCACATCGTGTGAACGATACCCAAGACAGCATAACAATCCTTGATCGAATCAACAATTACTCTAACCGCAAATAAGTCATAAATTTCACTAAACTCTTTATGCAATTCTGTCATTTTTCGGTAAATGCTGTAGATGTGTTTGGCTCGACCGGCGAGATCGGCATGTACATTTAACTCGGATAATTTGCCGTGCAGATCATCAATGACCATTTGCACATACTTTTCACGCTCACCGCGCTTTTTCGCCATGATATTGACGATGCGATAATATTGTTGCGGATCGAGATAGCGCAAGGCAATATCTTCAAGTTCCCATTTGATTTGCGACATGCCTAACCGATGAGCTAACGGCGCAAAGATCTGAAGTGTCTCTTCCGCCGTCTTTTGCTGTTTTTCCATGGGGCGGTACTTGAGTGTACGCATGTTATGCAAACGATCAGCGAGCCGAATGAGTGCTACGCGAACATCCTTGGCCATAGCCAAGAACATCTTTCGTAGGTTTTCCGCTTGCTGTTGTTCGCGAGACTCAAATTTAAGACGTTTTAACTTGGTGACGCCATCCACTAAGCTCGCAATTTCAGCGCCAAACTGCCTAGCTAACTCTTCATCGGTGACTTTCGTGTCTTCCACGACATCATGAAGCAGTGCTGCCGCTAATGTGCCAGCATCCAGTTTCAATTCGGTTAAAATCTCAGCTACGGCCAATGGGTGCGTAATATACTCATGTCCGGAACTGCGTTTTTGGCCACGATGGTGTAATTCAGCATACTCATAGGCGGCTTGGAGGAGATCACGATCTGCCTCGGTCAAATAATCTGCTTTGGCAAACAACGAAGCCATTGCCGAACGGCCATCTGGTTTAGGTAATTTGACATCGCCTGCAAAAGCCTCATCGGTATTCATACAGTTCACCTGTCGAATCAGTCGTATTGTACGAGGGAGTACACATCATAAGCTTGAAGACGATCACGTCCACCAAGCGGTGTCAACTCAATTAAAAAACATAATCCTGCAACGGTGGCGCCTAAACTTTCCACCAAGTGTATTGAGGAATTGACAGTTCCCCCAGTCGCTAACAAGTCGTCCACAATTAACACCCGTTCACCAGTATGCAAACTGTCAGCATGAAGTTCTAAGCCATCTTTGCCATACTCCAATTCATACTGTTGACGAACAGTCTGCCCAGGTAGTTTACCTGGCTTTCTAAGTGGCACAAAACCAACGCCAAGCGCATAAGCAAGCGGTGCACCAACGACAAATCCGCGCGCTTCAGGTCCCACAACAATGTCGACTTGCTTTAACCGTGCATATTCGACAAAACGATCGATGGCATAGTGAAACGCCAAGGGATCACGCAGTAAAGTAGTAATATCTTTAAAACTTATACCTGGTTCCGGGAAATCTTCAATAACGCGAATTTTATCGACAAGATTCATAAGGGTAGTCTCCTTTATGGTAACCATTATACAAGGTATATCGATCAGTCTGCAAAAAACGGGTTGACGTGAATCAAAATATCGTAAACCTCTTTATGTCTCTCCAAAATAGCTGCTTTGACGTCTTTGGTAATCTGATGACCTTGTAGTACAGTAATTTCCGGATTCACACTGATTTTCACATCAACAATCCAGTACGAACCATTGATACGTACACGCAAATCATCAATACGCCGGACGCCAGTTACGCAGGACACCGTATCTGCTATCAATTGTGTTGTTGCGTTGTCGAGCACTTCATCCATCAGCGAAGTAAACGAATCGCGAAGCAAACGGTAACCAACGAAAACGACAAGAACAGCGACCATCAAGCCCGCAATCGGATCAGCAAAGTACATCCATGGTTGATTCGTTCTCGCGCCAATCAGAGCAATTACGATGCCTACGGCCGCCGCCAAGGAGGAATAGACGTCCGATCGATGGTCAGCTGCGCCTGCAATAAGCGCTGGTGAATGACTTCTTTTGCCTACCTGCACCTGATACTGGTACAGCACCTCTTTTATCACGACAGCGACTAGTGCCGCATAAAGAGCAAGCGGTGCTGGAGCTGACAGCTTAGTAAACATCTCCATGATAGATTTGTACATCACGTCGATGCCTGCTAAGACAAGCAAGATGGCAACCAGACTGGCCGCAATGAACTCAGCTTTACCATGACCATAGGGATGAACATCATCTGCTGGACGGCGTGCAAAATGGATACCGACTAGAACAGCAATCGACCCAGCCACATCTGTCGCACTATGCGCCGCATCAGCAATAAGTGCGTCACTTCGCGCGACAAACCCGATAATGCCCTTTCCAAGCGTCAGAACAACATTGATTACAAGGCTCCACACAGCCAATTGTGAAGCGGTGTCTCCCGTTCTCTTCGACAGGTGGACTCCTCCTACACCATGACGTACAATGAAAAAGCCCCCACGACTTGATCCAAGGCCTCGCTACTACAGGCTTGACCAAGCGGGGGGAGTACATACGTTACTTAGGCCACTGAAGCCTTTTTGTGCCGCGTCTTTGAAAGACTTCGCGATCTCCAGACAACCCAAATCGGACTTGCAATAAAAATGGAAGAATACGCTCCACTAATTAATCCGACAAGAAGTGCAAACGTAAAGTTGTGAATGGGATCTCCACCGAAAAAGTACAGGCAAATAGCCGCAAACAGCACGGTCAATACGGTATTGATCGAGCGCGTCATAGTCTGCCATAAAGAACCGTCGACGAGCGTTTCAAGTTCATGCAGCGTCTTGACCTTAGAGCCTTTAAAGTTTTCGCGGATACGGTCAAAGATAACAATTGTATCATTGATCGAATAGCCGACAATCGTCAACACGGCGGCGATAAATGGCAAGTCGACAGGGATGCGTAACAACGCAAAGACAGAAATCACGATAAACGCATCATGCAACAAGGCAATGATGCCAGACACGGCAAATCGGTATTCAAAGCGGATCGTAACGTAAATGACAATTCCTAAAGAAGCAATCACAACAGCCCACACAGCCGTCTGTGACTGTTGCTGTGCAATAACGGGATCAACCGTGTTGATTCCAGTTCCTAGTGACTTTGGGAAGACGGCCTTTATGGATTGATTAAGCTTTGCTTCCTGGATATTCGAGAGTGTATACGATAAGCGAACTACAGCCATTTGATTCTTGGTGCCAGCAGCTGTAATCGCACCTTGCCCCGTAGATAATCCCGCTTGATCGAATGCCTTCTGAACCTGACTTGCATGAAACGGTTGATTCAACTCGATTTGTATGCGGGATCCCGACTTGAAGTCAGGACCCAAATTCAAGCCAAATAGCATCATCACGATCAAACCTGCGACGGTGATGGTTCCGGAAAGCAAGAAAAACCACTTGCGCCTGCGCACGATGTCAAATCTCATCGATTGGTCGCCACCTTTCCGTTAAAACCAAACCACCAAGGGTTTTTTACGAGGTTCGACCGCGCGAACAAAAACAGCATACTTCGGCTCAATAAAACGGCCGTAAGTAGTGACACAATAATGCTCGCTATCAACGCGACAGCAAAACCGCGCACATCGCCTGTCCCGTACGCATACATGACACACGCCGCGATAAACGTGGTAACGTTAGAGTCAAGAATCGTGCGAATCGCTTTTCGCTGCCCTGCAATCACTGCAGACTGTAGGGACTTGCCATTGCGCAATTCATCTTTAATACGCTCATACGTGATGATGTTAGCATCCACAGCCATACCGATACCTAGAACAAGTGCGGCAAGACCCGTCAAAGTAAGCACCACTGGCAAGCCCGCAAAAACAGCAATTAGCACATAACTGTAAGCGATCAGCGCCACAACAGCGATCAAGCCTGGCAAGCGGTACATAAAAATCATAAATAAGAAAATAAGAGCAACAGCCAAACCTGCGGCAAGCAATGTTGCATGCAACGCTGACTGACCTAGCGTGGGTCCGACACTCATCGACGACATTTCATGCAACTGAAGCGGAAAAGCACCTGCATTTAACAACTTAGCCATATCGATGGCGGATTGTACCGTCGGAAAACCGGTAATAACAGCTTGTCCACCCGTGATTACACTGTTGATCGTTGGATCTTGAATCATCTTTCCATTCAACCAAATAGAAACCCTCTGTCCCAAATACTTTTGCGTGACAGCCGCAAATTGGCTAGGGTGCTTGAACTGGACAGCAACATCAGCCGCTTGTGTTTGCGGATCAGGTTGATATGCAGCATTGCTCATCAAATCTTTACCGGTAAGCAAGACTTGTCCGGATGGTGACTTAAATTGCAACACAGCCTGTTCATCAAGAAACTGGCGTGCCTTCTCTTGATTGAACTGTCCAGCTAGTTCAACGCGGACGCGATTACCATTTTCGACTTCGATCAAGGGTTCCGAAACACCCAGACTATTCACACGATTATTAAGCGCTGCCACAGTAGCCGCCATATCGTTAGCCGTTACTGTTTGACCAGGCTTGCCGACTTGATACAAGACGTCAAAGCCACCCTGCAAATCGAGTCCAAGTGGGATTTTTTTATACAACATTTGCGAAGTGGATAGTACCAACCCAAGTATAATCACGACAATAATAAGAAACGTCGTGAGGCGTCCCCACTTAACCATGAGTCCCCTCCTAAAAAATTCAATGTGCTTAGTATACGATTAGAGCGATAAACCCGTCAAACGCTGTCTAAATGTGTCGGATCATCAAGAACAAACGGCTTGCGATAAACCTCTTGCATGGTATAGTTCATAAACTGCTGCGGTTGTAAGCATAACACTGCATTGACCAATTCATGCAAATTCGTTGGCCTGCGTTTTTTTTGTCCACAAAAATAACCCCACAAATCATCGATCGTTACCGCACCATAGCCGAGAAGTCGAAATTCATCGACCTTATCTCGTAGTAAATGAATAATATCCTCAGTCGGCTCCGTATCTAATGGATTCGGCAATGGTGGTTCTTCAGGTTCCTGATATTCCTTCACAATGCTCTCTACGGGATTTTGCCACAAGTCTAGTGACTCTTCTATAAGGGGTTCCTGTTCACCTAGTTCCTCTTTTGACAGTTCTTCTGGAAGTGGCTGTGCTTCCTCAGGCAAACTTTCCACACTAGGTTGCACGCTGTCTGCAACCTGTGCGACCATTTCGTGCAAATCCTCAGTGAAATTATCATCGACAAGATGGCGGTCTCTCACGCCAAAGATGCGCTTGATTCGGTCTGCCAAGACTTAGCCCCCCTTCCAATTCACTAGATATTGTCTCATCCTTGTTCCCTGCATGCAAGTGCCAAGGACTAACCTCACTGTTTTTTGCATAGGTTCAGGAGAGAAAGTTGAAGGACAGGCAAGGAGGCTTAACGATGCACCGCCAATCATTTATCGCAGGAACTTCCATATTAATCGGTGCAAGCCTTGTTACGCGAATTCTCGGGTTCGTCTATCGAGTAGCTCTGACACGTTTGATTGGTGCTGAAGGAATTGGCTTATTTCAAATGGTGTTTCCCTTTTTGTCGCTAATTCTTACCTTTGTTACCCTTGGCATGGGTATTGCCGTTTCCAAACTTGTCGCTGAATCTGTTGTTACCGGTGATCGCAAACGCATTGCTCGCATTTTGTCGATCTCTTTAATCACCACAATTGCGTTGTCTGCAGTATTTTCTATTCTCATGGTGACATTGGGCCCTGTTATTTCCCGAAAAATATTTACCGATCCGCGTGCTATTTATCCCTTTATCACCTTAACCCCGGTCATTGTGATTATTGCCATTTCTTCCGTGTTGCGTGGCTATTTTCAGGGCCTTCAGATCATGTCTACTCCGTCGATCGCATCGATCATCGAAACGTTGCTACGCATCCTTGCCGTGTGGATTTTAGCCACCTTGTCACTTGTGAAAGGACTTGAATTTGCAGCCGCTGGTGTTTCAGGAGGTATGATCCTAGGGGAACTTGGCGGTTGTCTTTATATGTACCTTACCTATCGCTTACGGGTCAAAGTGTCGCAAATACCGTTGCCAAAACGACCTGTAAAAACGGAGTCGAGGTCACACACAATTCGTGCGATTATGAGCATTGCCATTCCCGTCACGTTTAGCCGCTTAATTGGGTCACTGGCTTACGCACTTGAACCTATTCTTGTCACAAGATCGCTCTTGACCGCAGGACTGTCTACTGTCGCCGCCACACGCGCCTATGGAGAATACGGCGGTATGGCTATACCTTTATTGGTCTTCCCTACCGTTTTTACGTATTCACTAGCGATTCAACTTGTACCTTCCATCTCAGAAGCTGTAGCATCTGGCAATAAGGCAACGGTATCACGGCGTTTGCAACAGTCCTTTCGCGTCACAGCTCTTGTAGGCTTTCCGACGTCGCTCATCCTGTTGCAATTTGCAGTACCTCTATGCGTGGCTATTTTTCACCATCCTGGCGTCGGTGCTCTGCTATCCATTATGGCTCCAGCCGGTTTCCTTCTGTACTTACAAGGACCTTTATCAGGCATTTTGCAAGGCATCAATAAGGCCGGTATCGCCATGCGCAATTCTTTAATCGGATCTTTTGTCAAACTGATCATCATTTATCTACTTGCATCCAATAAATCCATTGGTGTCACCGGTATTGCCTGGTCGGTTACAATTAGCGTAACTCTGACCACCCTGCTTCATATCGCATCTGTACATCGACGTATCGGGTTTTCGGTAGACTCCCTTGATACGGCAAAAATTCTATTAGCTACGGTCCTGATGGCTATCATGTCCAAACAACTCTGGAGTGTACTGCAAAGTGTTTCCCCCATGTGGCTGTCACTTACGACGACAATCTTTGTTGCCCTCCTTTTTTATGCCGTTGTACTGTTAGTGACGAAAACCGTTACTTCGTATTCCTTCGTCCGTATACCAGGGGTAGGAAAGCCCTTGGCGCGCATCATTCGCAAAATTCCTTTTGCCCGTTGATCACCTAAAGCAACGGGCTATTTTTCTTGATTTGACTATCCTTATCCACCCGATCAATGTGCAAGTTTTGTCCATCCCACCCCGCATAAAATACATCCTTTTCAGATTCGAAACCTTGCGCTACTAATTGCTCTTTGAGCCAATGCCTAGACTTTCCGATACCAGATAGCTTGTCATCATCGATTTGCCCATCTACAATGACAGAAGTGGTCATTGTCTCAGGCATCACGGCGATACCTAGGTCATCAGGAGTTACAGGCCGTTTGTTCGCCTTTGCAAAGACTGATAACTTACCAGATGTTTCAAGTACGGCAAATTCGACATCCGCTACGGCTGATATGTCTTTTTCCCGCAACTGCATCAAAAGATCGGCCACCGCGTACCGAGTGCGTTTCATTTCACTGTCATTGATCTGCCCATTTTCAATCAACACGGCTGGCTTACCTTCCATGATGTCATGGATTTTTTTGCTGTGTAAAGACAGGTACGATACGCCGACTTGCAATAGAACCAGCAAGGCAATAACCACAGCACCATGCCATATCGGTAAGCGCAGGTCCTGTAAAGCCACGGCGGAAACTTCTGCGATCATAATCGAGACCACAAGATCGAAGATTGACAACTTGCCGATTTCCCGCTTGCCCATAATACGCAAAGACAGGAGAACAAATAAATACGTAAAGATCGTGCGTATGACTAATGTCCAAATCAATAACAACACATCCCGTGGTCGTATTTAAAAATGCAGCTTCATCAACCGTAGTATGAGGAGGAATTCCTGTGCGAATTCGTGGGAAAGAAAAAGTGCCTGCGCTTTTGCAACAGGCTGATGCGTGGATTCATCAAGAAACGGACGGTTTAATCACAATTGACACAACTTCTTACCCCACAGTCTGCCTTGAAGTCGGGTGCGGTAAAGGAGTATTTTTGAGTGAGCTTGCCTCAAGACATGCCAATGTATTTTATCTTGGTATTGACAAATTCGTGGAAATTATTGCTCGAGCAGCGACACAAAGTGCTACGAGGGAAGTTAAAAACGTATTGTTTACTATGACCGATGTGGAACGCATCGAATCAATCGTTGCCCCATCATCCATTCAGACGATTTACTTGAACTTTTCTGATCCATGGCCACGGCGCAAAAACGAGAAACGACGACTTACGTACCCACGTTTTTTAGATAAGTATGCCAGGTTGCTGGCACCCGGTGGATGGGTCGAGATGAAAACCGATAATGCAGACCTTTTTATTTGGAGTTTACAATCCTTTACAAAGGCTGGTTGGACTATCGCCGAATCGGAACGAGCTCTGTCGGAAACGGCGCAAGAAGGTTTTGAGGATGAAGCACGATACATCAAGACAGAATATGAGACACGCTTTCGCGGTCTCGGCGTTCCCATCTGTTTTTTACGTGCCATTCCTCCCATGCGGTCATAGCTTGGACGTGTTCCTCATATATATAGGGTAAGTCGAGAGACAAACCCGAGGGGGGCGGCAACAACTTGAAGTACAAAATGTGGTCAGATCTAAAAAGCGATGTGCATGGATCGCCTCTAGTGTACGGTGTCGTTACTGCTTTCATTGCTTCGCTGCTCTGTACGCTGATCCTCGCTGGCGTATACACTTGGAGCAACTTATCTGAATCTACACTTCCCTTTACTGCTTACACGATCAATGCTATATCTGCTCTGATTGGGGCCGTACTTGCTGCGAAAAGTGCGGGTGTTCGTGGGTGGTATTATGGTGGGATGACCGCCTTACTTTTTAGTGCGCTACTTGCTATCGTAGGAAGTTTGGTAGATTTCAGCGCAGCCTTTCAACTCGAAACGGTTGTTCGCATTGCTCTACTCGGCCTGATCGGTGCATTCGGGGGTATCATCGGGGTGAACTTTTCTCCTAAGCGCTAGCCATTATT
>DAHWJX010000063.1:0-13469 GCA_027343965.1 Caryophanales bacterium
CGCCTGTTGTTACGGTTGATCAAGATCACTCACGCATGACCGCTCGCTTTAAGAGAAAAGAGTCGGCGCCTTTACAAGCTGATCCTATTGAGATGACAATCGTACAAGATGCAGGGCATGATGAGCACCGAACGGATGCAGGTTCTTTGCCGCGAGAAGGTGTTGCAATGCGTCCGTATCGACTTCCTGATTTTCGCTTATTGGATCGCTCTATGCAGCGAAAAGGGGATAGTTCGGCGTTGCAAAGAGATCTGCAAATGAATGCAAAAAAACTTGCTGACACGTTTGAAAGCTTTGGCGTGCAGGTAAAAGTCCTTGGATTCAGCCGTGGTCCGACGGTCACTCGCTACGAAATTCAACCTGCCGTTGGCGTCAAAGTATCGCGTATTTTAAGTTTATCGGATGATTTGGCACTGGCCCTGGCTGCGCGCGATATTCGCATTGAAGCGCCGATTCTTGGCAAATCGGCAATCGGCATTGAAGTTCCTAACAAGGAAATTGCTGTCGTATCATTTCGTGAAGTGTTAGAGACAGAGACATTTGCAAAAGCGACAAGTCCATTATCTTTTGCGTTGGGCAAAGATATCGCTGGTAACACCATTCTTGGTGATTTGGCTAAAATGCCGCACGTATTAGTGGCTGGCGCCACAGGGTCAGGTAAAAGCGTTTGTATTAATGGAATTATCGTGAGTATCTTGTTTCGCGCAAAACCCGACGAAGTAAAATTTATCATGATTGATCCCAAGATGGTGGAACTTGGCGTCTATAATGACATTCCCCATTTGTTTGCACCCGTGGTGACGGATGCACGGCGTGCGGCGGCAGCATTACGCAAAGTCGTAGCCGAAATGGAACATCGATATGAACTCTTTCACAAAGCGAAAGTTAGGGATCTTGAACGCTATAATCTTTACGCTGCAAGAGAAGGAAAACCCTTCTTGCCCTTAATGGTCGTTATTATTGATGAATTGGCAGACTTGATGATGGTAGCACCTGGCGACGTCGAGGATGCGATCTGCCGCTTAGCGCAAATGGCGAGAGCTGCTGGCATCCATTTGGTTATTGCAACGCAGCGTCCGTCTGTTGACGTCATTACGGGTTTGATCAAAGCTAACGTGCCTTCGCGAATTGCCTTTTCCGTATCGTCTGGGGTGGACTCTCGTACGATCCTCGATTCATCTGGGGCAGAAAAATTGCTCGGTAGAGGGGACATGCTCTATCTGCCGGTTGGAGCAAGTAAACCGATTCGTTTGCAAGGTGCATTTCTGTCTGAAATAGAGATTGAAAAACTTGTTGATTTTATTAAAAATCAACAAGGCGCATCCTATCAAGAAGACTTTAGTCTTGTCGATGAAAAGACGGCACGTACCGATAATCTTGACCCGTTATTTGAAGAAGCTGTGAAGCTAGTCGTAGAGTCGGAACAGGCCTCTGTGTCATATCTGCAACGGCGCTTAAAAGTGGGGTATTCACGAGCTGCACGCATAGTCGATTCGCTTGAGGAACTTGGTATTGTGGGACCTTTTGAAAATAGCAAACCTCGCGAAGTTTTGATGACGCGAGAAGAATGGTTGGAACGTTCGGATTCGTTGTAAGTATTACTTGTTTGGGACATGTTTTCTCTCGCCCTTGCGTATGCATACCAAAGGAAGGTTACAGGACGAGGAGGGACGTGCGTGAAACGGATAACCGTAAAAGTGTTATCACTTGGAATTTTGTGTCTTGTTTTACTGATTGGTTTACCCTACCAAACTGTGAAAAAAATATCTGCACAGGCAACAACGGAGCATGTGATTACTAATAATCAACAAAAATTGCTTACGCAAACAATAGCTACGTTTGCACCGCAGGTCGATGAATTGTACTTTTCTATGAATCGTGATGGGGGAATTTCGATCAATGCAACGGCAACGCTAAGCGGGTATAAATTATCCTATGCCTTAGCCGCTGATGTAGCAGATCGTTATTTATATGGAGTTTACCATGAGTTGCCTTTTGTAAAAGTGGATTTTGCCGGACTTTATGTGCGCTATGAAGGAAGATATGTAATGGCTGTTGGGCTTGGAAGACATGCGGAACAGCGCTTATCGGTCCGAGTATTTGCCCCGGACCGAGGCATTGCTGTTTTTCAAGCTGTAGGGGATATGAATAATACAACCTCGGCATTAATCGATCAAGCGTACGCAGAATATAAAGTGTCCTAGGAACGTCACTGACTGCGTCGTTCTGTCCCAGCAATATAGGCTTGCATAAACCCGACACCCTCTTCACGAAGCCGTCGCATCATCTCGCGTAAGATAGGATGATGCCCGGTTAAGAGAAGGGTTTCTGCAATCGTATGTGTAGTAAATGGTTGATTTAGGCTGTCTGTAACGCGAGTGTCGTTGACCAAGTGATCAAGCCATTCGTCTGAATAATGTTGACCTCGTAAATCTCGATAGGCTGCGCGGTATAGATCCTTAACTCCAAAGGGTAATCCAACAGTTTTCAAGTAAAAATCTAGTTGGTAAAGGGCTTGGGCTACAGAACGGTGATCCTGTTTTCCGATCATGGTTAGACACCTCATGTTTATTTGCTCCCGTTTATTATGCGTTTTTACAATCAATCTAGCAAGTTTTTCGTTACTTTTCATTGATGAAAAGCTTTCCCGTAAATATTTGCCTACATCATCCTTCATGGTACAATGAACACGATGTAGATCATGGGAGAGTTGCAATGGTATGAATAAACTGCAAAAAAGTCTTTTGTGGAGCGCCTTTGGGCTGACTTTGGGACTTACAGGCTGTGGCTTTACCGATGTCACGTCGCTAAACGCAAGTGTTGTGAAAACAGGAATTTTATTTGTTGCTTCGAATGCCGTCTCGCGTTCGTCCGCTGTACAGACGGTTCTGCAGAATCCACCACTGGGCGTGAGTGTTGCGACGGTCACGGCACCTAGCACGTTTCACGGATATGAAACGATGCTTCGTCAATTTCCTGCCAGTATTGTGGCAATCGATGGAGCCCCGGTGAGCTATGTGCAGCGTTTGGCAAGTCAACATCTGAACGTGCATTTTCTTGCATGGGCACAAGCTTCGGTACCATCGACGCCATTGGCTAACGTAACATGGATAGAACCACAGGCAACATCGTCATCGGCTTTTTTGGCGGGCTATGTTGCGGGTGGACTGTCTCAGGGAACGAAAGGCATCCAGGTTATCGATGGCATATCTTCGCCGAGCCAGTCACATCTGAGTCTCGTTTCCTCCGTGATCTCTGGAATTCATGCGGCATTTTCAAACAGCCCAGTAGCCGTGCAAACGATCACCTCTACAAGTGGTGCTGTGGCTTTATCAAGCACAAACCAAATGGATGCCCTCGTTGTTTGGGGTGATGTACCATCTTCAGCTATGTCTGCTATCCTTCATAGTGGATTACCAGTCATTGACTTGACTGACCGCTTGGCATTGCAAAATGGACCGCAAGTTATGCTGCGATTATCGCATGCATCGGTTGTAGCACAAGGTTTAGGTGCGATTTTTAGGCAAAGTAAATCGGGTGCACCTTGGCAACAGACATGGATGGTGGCTATGCCTGCCAGTTTTGTCTTGCAGGGATATACGGGCTGGCCTGACTTGCACGGTCTTGTGCAAGTGGCGACATTGCTAAAACGCAAGTTACTCTCACCAAATATGTTTTATTTAACCGCACCGACGATAAAGCAAGCGAAAAAGTTAGGGTTGCCGATGAAGGTGTCCACTGTGCGGGGAGCCACCTATAGCAACTCAACCGTTTACGGCAATGTCACGGCAACCTTATCTGCCAACTTGCCATAAATGAGGAGTGGTCGTCACGGAAGAATGGTATTTCGAATACTCCATTGATAGAGACAGGATTGGATTGCTCGGCGATGTGGCCTCGGTACTTGGTATGTTATCGATCAATATCACGAAACTAAGCGGCGTTGAAGATCGTACGCGTGGTTTTTTATTGCAGACAGATGATCCAACACGTATCGAATCGTTGCGAATCTTACTGCAAAATGTGGACAATATCCGAGTTACGGCGTTGCGCAAACCAACCTTGTTGGATCATTTGGCATTGCGCCATGGCAGACTGATTGACAACGGTCAAGGTGACGATAATACGTATCGTTTTACACGCGATGCTTTGGGCGTGTTGGTTGATTTTATGGGGGAACATCTTAAAGCGCCAGGACATCAGGTCATGGGGATACGCGGCATGCCACGTGTCGGTAAGACGGAGTCTATTGTGGCGGCAAGCGTCTATGCAGGTAAGAGATGGACATTCTTATCATCTACTTTACTGAAACAAACGTTACGGACGGACCTTGATGAAGAAGAGTTTACAGCAGATAATCATGTGTATATTATTGATGGCATTGTGTCGACAATGAGAGGCAACGAAGATCATATGCGTCTTATTCGAAAGATTTTGCGACTTGATGCGCCAAAAGTGATTGAACACCCTGATTTATTTGTACATAACACCGAATATGGGTGGAAAACGTTTGATCGGATTATCGAATTGCGAAACCAACCTGATGAAAAGATCTCCTATGCCGGTTTGCTTCGCAATATATGATGAGGATGGTGTTTAGCCTGTGAATGGATCGGGTATGCAAGGAGGTACCGATGGCTATTCGCAACGGATTCAGGAATTAGGCACATTGCTTCGTACAACGAGAGAAGCTAAGGGTATTGCTTTGGCAGATGCTGTTGAAGCAACGAAAGTAAGAAGTCGCTATCTTTTGGCGCTCGAACAAGGCAACCTGTCGATTTTGCCAGGCGCCGTCTATACTCGTGGGTTTGTACGTTGCTATGCAGATTACCTTGGTTTGGATGGAATGCAGACTGTTAACGCGTATCTTGGCTCGCATCATGAGGAGGAGACAGACACAGATAAAGTAGCTCCGTCGAAGCCTGCTTTGACAAGTAGGCCGTCGCAATCGTCTGCGGGACCCCGTCAGCCCATGGCTCAGCTTCAAGAAGTTAAAAAGAGACCGATGCGTTCCATGAAAGTATCCAATACATCGTATACGCCACGCGCCTTGGGTGTGACTGCTATTATTGTGGTGGTTTTTGCTGTAGCCGTTAGCGTCTACGCTATGGTATCGAAGCATGATGTGCAAAAAAACGCATCGCATGTAAAAACAGGGTCTACGACAAGCAATCAGAAACTACCCACTGTTACGGTAACGACAACAGGGAACAAGGGTCATAGTAAGAGTCAACCCACACATGTCGTCACGCATACCACGCCATCAACAACGATTGTGAAGCAAAGCAGTGCTGGGAGTGTCACCACGTATCAAGTGCAAACGACACGACCTCTCATGGTCGTGCATGTTGGAGACATAAACGGTCGTTCATGGATGCAGATTACCGCAGATGGTAAGCCAATCGTTCCAAGCCTTATCTTAAATAGTGGACAAAGTCGAACATGGACCGCTAAGTCTTCGATGAAAGTATTTCTTGGTGCTAACGAGTATGTACACATGACCATAAATGGTACGCCGATACCAGTCGCTAAAGTTTCGGGTGCATTTACTTATGTATTTACGAAAAAATAGATTGATAGGGTAAGAGGAGGGCACAACGATGGCAAAGGACGCTTCATTTGATATCGTTTCGGAAAGCGATCTACAAGAAGTTGGCAACGCAGTACATCAGGCACAAAAGGAATTGGAAAATCGGTTCGATTTTAAAGGCAGTAAAAGTTCATTGACGTTAAATGAGGATAAAATTATCGTCGTTGGCGATGACGAATACAAACTAGATGCTGTTTTAGATGTTTTGCAAACAAAATTGGTGCGTCGTGAAGTTTCCTTAAAATTTTTAGACTACGGCAAAGTAGAACCGGCTTCAGGGGGAACTGTGCGCCAAGTTGTTCACATCAAGCAGGGCTTGGATCAGGACGTTGCAAAATCGATCGTCAAAGCGATCAAAGATAGTAAGATCAAAGTACAAGCTTCCATTCAAGGTGATCAAGTGCGAGTTAGTGGGAAAAACAAAGATGATTTGCAGGCTGTGATTCAACATATCAAAGCGATCGACTTTCCTGTGGAATTGCAATTTTCAAATTATCGCTAACTATGTAGTACTGCAGCGTATAGTCAGATTTTTGACACAAGGTGGATTCTCCGGTATACTTCATAAGTACATCATGGGTGGCGGATCGTCTCCGCTCCATTTTTTTGCCCTTTGTGTGGAAAGGTGATCAAGAATGACCCGAAGCGTAGCATTTGTAACTTTAGGATGTGAAAAAAACAGCGTTGATTCTGAGGTTATGATGGGCCTTGTGGCAAAAAAAGGCTACAACGTGACAGAAGATCCTCAAGATGCCGACGTCATTATTGTCAATACGTGCGCTTTTATTGATGCTGCCAAGGAAGAATCGGTGTCAACGATTTTATCTATGGCTGACCTGAAAGCAATGGGTAAAAAATTGGTTGTCGCAGGCTGTATGGCGCAACGTTATGCGGATCAATTGTTAGAAGAGATTCCGGAAATTGATGGCTTGGTGGGTACAGGGGAATTCGCTCGTGTCAATGAAGTTATCGATCGCATGGCACAAGGAGAACGCCCTGTGTTTGTTGGTAACCCAGCTTATATCTACGATGAATTTACGCCACGTCAGGTGGCTTTTGACAGTGCATCCGCCTATATCAAGATCGCTGAGGGCTGTGATCATCAGTGTACATTTTGCGTCATTCCCCAGATGCGAGGTGCTTTTCGATCCCGTCCTATTGAAAGTATTGTCGCAGAGGCAACGCGATTAGCCGCGCAAGGCGTTAAAGAGATTAATTTGATTGCGCAAGATACGACCCATTATGGCTTAGATGTCTATAGGAAAAGAAGTCTTGCAGCGCTTTTGCGCGCGTTAAACGATGTCGATGGTATCGAATGGATTCGGTTGCATTATGCCTATCCTGGATCATTTGATGAGGAACTCATCGCGGCTTTCCGCGATCTGAACAAAGTTGTCAAGTACATTGACATGCCACTACAACATTCTGAAGATCATATTTTGCGTGCTATGCAACGTCCTGGCCGTCAACAACACATCCGATCTCTCGTACAACGTATTCGTGATGAAGTGCCTGGTGTAGTATTTCGATCTTCGTTTATTGTGGGATTTCCTGGTGAAACGCAAGAGGATTTTACACATCTGAAGACATTTGTTCAGGAATTAGCTTTTGATCATGTGGGTGTTTTCACCTACTCGCCGGAGGACACGGCACCGTCATCTCAATTTGCTGATCAAGTTGATGATGCGACAAAGGAACGGCGAGCTAGTGAATTGATGGAAGTGGCACGTGTTGTAGCAGCTAAGCGCATGGAACGATTTATCGGTCATGTCGTTCCTGTCTTGATTGACAAAGCTGATACAGAAGAAGCTGGACAGTTTGTTGGTCGTACCGCTTTTGATGCGAAAGAAATCGATGGTGTAGTATACATTAAGGGCACAAACCTTGCCATTGGCAGTATCGTTTCTGTGCGCATTAGCCACTCGCTTGATTTTGATCTTGTGGGGGAGGTCGTTTAGGTGAATCTGCCTAACCGGATCACCTTGGCTCGTATCATTGCGATGCCTGTTGTCGTGTTTTTTCAACTTGCTCCGTTACATGGATTTGATCACCACGTAGGCAATCTTGATTTGACACTGCGGGACTTGATCGCGACGATACTTTTTCTTGTAGCCACATTGTCTGACGGCATTGATGGTTATATCGCGCGAAAGTATCACTTGATCACGAATTTTGGTAAGTTTATCGATCCCTTGGCGGACAAGTTGTTGATCTGTGCTGTGCTGATTGGTCTTGTTGATGTTCATCGTGTTGCGTCATGGATTGTCATACTTATCATCAGTAGAGAGTTTGCCGTAACAGGACTGCGGTTAGTGGCTGCAGATGATGGTGTGGTTATTGCAGCAGGGTCGCTTGGCAAGTGGAAGACGCGCTTGCAAGTCGTCGCTATTACAGCGCTTATGCTCAATAATTTTCCGTTTTCCTACATTCATGTTCCGTTTGCTATGATCATGATCTATGTAGCTGCATTGATGACGGCCGTCAGTGGCATTGATTATTTTATACGCAACTGGAAGATTATTGATTACTCTCGCTAAGGATCGGTGGAATGTCTGTGAATGCGGAATTGATCGCCGTTGGCACGGAAATTGTACTTGGTCAGATTGACAATACGCACGCACGGTTTTTGTCCTTAGACTTAGCTGCTATGGGCGTTGGTGTCTACTTTCACACCGCGGTTGGTGATAATGAAAAGCGTATTATCGACGCCTTGCATCTTGCGATGTCGCGCTCGGATATTATTATCGTAACAGGGGGCCTTGGTCCGACTGGAGATGATGTAACGAGAACTTGCGTAGCGCAGGCTTTGGGAATGCCTCTAACATTTGACGAAGCGGCTTTCTCCTCGTATGTATTGCCTTACTTTACACGTTTGTCACGGACACCTTCTGAGATTCAAAAGTCGCAAGCGTTGCGAATTGGACAAAGTACGTTTTTGCCCAATCCACGTGGCACGGCTCCAGGACAATATGTTGTTCATGAGGGCAAGCATATTTTTTTATTGCCAGGTCCACCGCTTGAGATGCGTCCCATGTATAAGGAACAGGTTCGTCCAAGGTTGCTTGCGCTTGCTGGGCAAGCGATCATTGAAAGCCGTGTGATACGTTTTTTCGGTATTGGTGAAGCCGATATGGAGTCATATGTAAAGGATCTGTTGAGTCAACAATCCAATCCGACGATTGCTCCGCTTGCTGGCGAAGGAGAAGTTTTGCTTCGTGTCACCGCTAAGGCTGGGAGTTTGAGTGCAGCTGATGAGCTTATTTTACCCGTGCAACAGGCTATTTTGGATCGACTCGGAGACTATGTCTATGGGTTTGATGAAGATTCTATTGCTTCAGTGACGCAACAAAAATTGCTTGACAAAGGTTTCACGGTAGCGATGGCGGAAAGTTGTACCGGTGGATTATTGACATCGATGCTTGTTGATCTTCCCGGAAGTTCTGGTTGTTTACGCGGGTCTGTTGTGGCTTATGCTAATGAGTGTAAACAATCCGTTTTAGGCGTTTTAGCACAGGATTTGGAAAAGTATGGGGCGGTTAGCGAAGTTGTTGCTAAAACGATGGCCGAAGGTGTGCGGACCCGATTTGGCAGTGATTTTGGTTTGTCCGTTACTGGCATCGCTGGCCCTGATGGGGGAACTGAGGATAAGTCGGTCGGTCTGGTCTATATCGGCTTGGCAGATCATTCTGGTTCTCGTGTCATCTCTCGTGTATTCAATGGTGATCGTACACAAGTTCGCCTGCGCGCGGCTAAAACAGCATTGCATTGGTTATGGAAAAGTGTTTAAAGAATGAATCGAGGGTGATTGAATGACGTCGTTTTTAGAATTTGGATTAAGCAAAAAAGTGCAAGAAGCTATTGATCAGATGGGTTATGAAGAACCATCACCGATTCAAACTACCTGTATTCCCTTGATCGTTGAAGGTAAAGATGTGATTGGTCAAGCGCAAACAGGTACTGGTAAGACAGCCGCCTTTGGTATTCCACTTGTTGAAAAAGCTGGTACCGGTCGGCATGTGCAATCGATCATTTTGTTGCCAACGCGGGAATTAGCTATCCAAGTAGCTGGTGAACTCCGTAAAATTGCCAAGTTTAAACGTGTTCGCACTTTGCCTATTTATGGTGGTCAGTCGATTGGTCATCAGATTAGGGCCCTAGAACAAGGTGTGCAAATTGTAATTGGAACACCAGGGCGGGTACTTGATCATTTGCGTCGTGGTACGTTAAAACTGGATAAAGTTCAAACCGTTGTCCTTGATGAAGCGGATGAAATGCTTGACATGGGTTTTATCGAAGACATTGAGTCGATCCTTCAAGCGACACCTGTGGAACGTCAAACCTTGTTGTTCTCAGCGACCATTCCTTCGGAAGTTCGCCGTTTAGCGACACGCTACATGAGGCAGCCAGAACATGTGCAAATGGCAAAAAATGAAATGACTGTTCCTTTGATTGATCAGGTCTTTTATAAAGTCCTTGATCGTACAAAGCTTGAAAGCATCTGCCGTATTATTGATAGCGAAGACGTCACGCTTGGCATTATCTTTTGCCGCACTAAACGTGGCGTGGACGAATTGACTGAAGCCCTGATCGCACGCGGTTATCTTGCCGATGGCCTGCATGGTGATCTGAGTCAGGCGCAACGCGATCGAGTCATGAAAAGGTTTCGCCAAGGTGAAATTGAGTTACTCGTCGCCACAGATGTTGCGGCGCGTGGAATTGACGTTGGCAATGTCACGCACGTTGTCAACTATGATATGCCGCAAGATACGGAATCATACGTTCACCGCATCGGCCGTACCGGTCGAGCTGGTAAACGTGGCCTGGCTATTACCCTCGTGACGCCTCGTGAGTTTAAGTTATTAAAGCAAGTGCAGCGTGAAACAAAAGCGACAATAGAAGGTCGCGAAGTGCCGTCTCTTGAAGATGTTGCGGAACGTCAAGCTGAACTTTGGCGCGAACGTTTGCAAGCAACGGTTCAAGAAGGTGGATTGGGTCATTATAAGGCGATATTAGGTAACCTTATTGATGAGTTGGATCCAATTGATCTTGCTGCTGCGGCCATCAAACTGGCTTCCGCTGGTGAATTGGAAACCGAATCTGCGGATACGTATGATTTTGGCGAAACAGGCGGAGCACCTGGCATGGTTCGGTTTTTCGTCAACATCGGTCGCAGTGCAAGAATGTCGCCTAGCGATCTGGTACGTGCCATTTCGGAGGAATCTGGCATTCCTACGAATGCTGTTGGCAAGATTGATATCTTTGACAAATTTACCTTTGTGGAAGTGGCTGAAGAATCGGCACCGTTTGTGTTTGAAGCACTTCGTCAAGCTCGTATCAATGGCACGCGGGTCAATCTTGAACCTGCACGTCCACGAGGTCCCGCTCCAAGACGTTAAGCTAAGATTTCAATAGGAAATGTTTTTAAAAGAGTCCTCGCTTTTTGCGGAGGCTCTTTTTTATTGGAGATAAATTTGCCGTTTACGAACAAATGTTTGTGTTTTTGCGTGCTTGTCTGTACAATGTTTACTAGGTTGTTGTCGTAGAGAGGATGGATGATTGTGGCAGATCGTAAGACTGCGTTAGATCTAGCGTTAAAGCAGATTGAGAAGCAATTTGGTAAGGGATCAATCATGAAGTTGGGTGAGGCAGGGGCCTCGATGAATGTGGAGACTGTATCATCGGGATCGCTTGCTCTTGACATTGCTCTTGGTGTTGGTGGTTATCCAAAAGGGCGCGTTATTGAAATTTATGGCCCTGAATCCTCAGGTAAAACGACCGTCGCCTTACATGCTATAGCACAGGTGCAACGTCTTGGCGGACAGGCGGCATTTATCGATGCAGAACATGCGTTAGACCCCTTATATGCTCAAAAACTAGGCGTTAATATCGATGAACTATTGATATCACAACCTGATACTGGTGAGCAGGCACTGGAGATTGCCGAAGCATTAGTGCGTAGTGGCGCTGTTGATATTATCGTTATTGACTCGGTTGCAGCTCTTGTGCCAAAAGCTGAGATTGAAGGCGACATGGGCGACTCTCATGTGGGTTTGCACGCTCGATTGATGTCCCAAGCGTTACGCAAACTCAGTGGTGCTATTAATAAGTCGCGAACACTCACAATTTTTATCAATCAGATTCGTGAAAAAGTCGGGGTTATGTTTGGTAATCCAGAGACTACCACGGGTGGGCGCGCTCTCAAATTTTATGCGTCAGTACGTCTCGAAGTTCGGCGTGCTGAGGCACTTAAGCAAGGCAATGATCTGATTGGTCACCGTACCAAGATCAAAGTGGTGAAAAATAAAGTGGCACCGCCATTTAAACAGGCGGAAGTCGATATTATGTTTGGCGAAGGGATTTCTCGTGAAGGCAGTATCGTTGATTTAGGATCTGATCTCGATGTGATTCAAAAAAGCGGTGCATGGTATTCTTTTGGGGACGAACGGTTAGGACAGGGCAAGGAAAATGCTAAACAGTATCTTAAAGAACATCCTCAAACGGCATTAATTATCGAGACGAAGATTCGTGAACTTGCTGTTACTTCACCGACAGCTCCGCTAGGTGCCCCGCCTGTTGCGATCGCTGAAGATGACGAGGATTTTGATTTTGATGAATAGTTCTAAAGGACTGCAAGACGATGGATGCTGAAGTGCAAGAAGTTGCTTTGACGTATCTTGATGCGCGGGCTTGTAGTCTAAAGGAACTTGAACGTTATTTATTGCGCAAGTTTCCTCTTAAAAAGGATGCTGTGATGCTCGTCGTGATGTGGTGTAAGGCGCAAGGTTTTATCGATGACATCGCGTACGCGACACGCATAGCTAATTCCTTTGGGGAAGGTAAAAAAGGCAGTCGCAAGATGCTTATTGGCAACCTAACCAAAAAGGGATTTGCTCGTAGCGATATTGCGCGTGTGATGGATCAAGTGGCTATCGACGAACATGAGCCCGCCTATCGCACGGCTGCAAAAAAACTCATGCAGATTGATAACAAACTGCAACGAGATATCGCCCAAGGTAAACTGCAATTATCACAGCGACAAGTGCTTCTTGTACGAAAACAACGTTTGATCGGCTTTTTAGCACGACAGGGATACGATCATCAGACCATAGAAACGGTGATATCGAATCTTTTGCAGACGAATTCCTTGGATGAATGATCTTGGTTGACAGGGATTGGAATACAACATATAATTTAAATTGCGTATGTCTGCTGTCGAATTTTGTGTTGCGGATGTTGCATCTGAACACAAGTTGTAAACTCAGAATGTTAAGCGGCGTCCTTGCTCAATGATTGAGCCAGGAGGCGTGATAAAAGATGAGTTCGATAGAAATCATCATCGTAGTCAGCCTCGTGATTTTGCTAATTGCTGGAGGGATTGTTGTTTGGATAGTGTTGCGCAGCAGAGCTGTCGACATGTCGCTATCCATGGCTCGAGCACAAGCCGAACAGATTGTTGAATCTGCGCGTCGCGAGGCAGAAGGAAAAATTAAAGAGGCAGTGCTTGAAGCAAAGGAAGAGGCGCACCGCATTCGCAGTGATGCGGAGCGGGATTTGCGAGAACGGCGAGCAGAGATTCAGCGTCTAGAGCGTAGGATCTTGCAAAAGGAAGAGAGCCTTGATCGCAAGATGGAAGCTATCGAACGACGAAGCGAAGCATTATCTGCACAGGAACAGACCATCGCGGATTTACATGAACAAGCGCAAGAGATTGTTCGCCGCAGGTCTTCCGAGCTTGAGCATTTGTCTTCACTGACGCGTGAGGATGCGCGAGAGTTGTTGTTAAGTCAAGTCGAGGCAGAATGTAAGCATGATGCCGCGATCATGATGAAAGAAATTGAACAGCAAGCCAAAGATGATGCGGAACGTAAGGCCAAGGAGA
>DAHWJX010000064.1:0-7346 GCA_027343965.1 Caryophanales bacterium
CTTTACCAATGGCCGTTCTCACTCCAGCAACAATCACAGCATCTCTCAACCGGATCCCCTTCTCCCCTTGTAACAGATAAGGTAAAAGCTTGCTAATTTCGAAGCGGTTTACCCTTTTGCAACATGTATTGCATGCGTTGCTGTGTTTTTTGTTCACCAAGCAAAGACAAAAATGCTTCACGTTCCAGATCAAGCAGATATTGCTCAGCAACTTGCGTAGCACCCGTAACTTTGCCACCAGTCATGACATGAAGTAGTTTAGTAGCGATCACAGCATCATACTCACTGATGAAGCCGCTTTCTTTCATAGAAAAAATACCCATTTTTAAAAGTGCTGCGCCAGATTCACCAAGAACAGTTACTGGAGTAGGTTTTTTAGGATTAAAATATTGACTCATCGCTAAAGCAATCTGCTTGGCATCATACAAAACATGATCGCGAGACACTGAAATGCCGTCTGTTTGTCGTAAGTAACCAAGTTCTTGCGCCTCTTTAGCGCTCGTTGATACCTTGGCCATGGCCACCGTTTCAAATGCCTTTTGGATGACAGGCAGCGCTTGTAATTCAACACCTACAGGTAGTTGTTCCATCGCTCGGTAAACCATCTCTTTCGTGCCGCCTCCGGCTGGAATCAACCCAACACCAACTTCGACAAGTCCCATGTACGTCTCTGCTGCAGCCTGAACCTTACCTGCTAAAAAGCAGAGTTCGGCACCTCCGCCTAAGACCATACCGTATGGAGCGGTGACCACGGGGCGCGCAAGATACTTTAAGCGTATCGTCGCTTGTTGCAAGGAACGAATCATAAAGTCAATGTCGTCCCAATTCTCGTCTTGTGCTTCCGAAAGCATCATCATCAAATTGGCGCCAACACAAAAATTCGTGCCACTGCCACTTAACACAAGTGCCTGGTAGTTTTTCTCTACCTCATCTGCAGCCTTCTTCATCATCGTAATCATGTCGATTCCGATCGCTTGCTTAGGAGAATGAAAATCAAGGCAGGCGACACCATCACCTAGATCAACCAAACTCGCCCCCGGATTGGTTAGAATTACGTTCCCATTTTGTTTTAGGGCAATCAAATCCATACTGCGAGGGCGTACGCGCAGTGGTTCATAACCCTGCCAAGTAAACTGACGCACGATTTCATTTTCCTTTTGATAAAAAGAGCCAGCTTGTTCTAAAGCTCTTAAAGCGATGTCAGGAACCACAAGTCCTTCTTTTTGCATACGTAAAACAGAAGATTGTAAGCCAATCGCATCCCATGTGCGAAATGGCCCGAATCCCCAATTAAATCCCCACTCCATGGCTTGATCGATACTATTGATATCGTCAGCAATTTCGCCAACTAGTGATGCACTGTAAAGTAAAATACGCTTGACAATATTCCAAACAAATTTTCCAACCTCGTCTTTTCCATAGACAAGCGCTTTCATTTTGTCTGCGAGCTGTGGTACTTGCTTGGCTGTTTCATAGGATGAGGAAATTAGACGATGTCTCTTGCGATACGTCATGGTCAGCAAGTCAAGCACCAAAATTTCATTTTTACCGTCTTCTGATGCTTGTTTCTTAAAAAATCCCTGACCCGTCTTTTCACCTAACCAACCCCTTTTAACCATATCCTCCAGGGCTTCAGGAACCGTGAAAACCCGCCTTTCTTCCTCATTTTGCGTTGCATTTTTTACGTTATTAGCAACATGTAGAAAAGTATCCAGTCCGACAAGGTCGAGCGTGCGAAACGTTGCGCTTTTGGGTCGTCCAAGCACAGGACCAGTTATCGCATCCACATCATCAATGCCTAGAGATGTTTTGCTCATCTCCTCTAAAGTAACCAGAAGTCCAAATGTTCCAATGCGATTAGCGATGAAATTAGGCGTGTCTTTTGCTAACACTAATCCTTTTCCAAGTGCGTCTTCACCAAACTTAAGTAAGTGAGTCACCACTTGTGTATCCGTATAGCTTGTCGGCGTAAGTTCCAACAATTTCATATAGCGTGGTGGGTTAAAAAAATGCGTGCCTAAAAAATGTTTTTGAAAATCCGTTGAACGTCCTTGTGCCATATCATGAATAGAAACACCTGAAGTGTTAGAACTTACGATGCTGCCTAATTGCCGGTACTGATCCACTTTGGCCAAAATCGCTCGTTTACTTTCTAACCGTTCTATGATCACTTCAATAATCCAATCGCACGAAGCAATTTTTTCGAAGTCATCTTCAAAGTTTCCTACTGTGATCAAATCAAGATTTTGTTTGGAATACAACGCAGCAGGTTTACTGCGCAAGAGACCTTGTTTGCCTTGTTGTGCTAAACGATTTCTCACTTCCAAGTCGGAAAAAGTAAGTCCTTTTTGTGCTTCGTCTTCAGTCAGTTTCGTTGGTACCATATCGAGCAATAGACTGGCTAGACCGACATTAGCTAGCTGCCCTGCGATGCTAGCCCCCATCACACCTGCCCCTAGTACGGCCACACGTCGAATCGGCAACACGATCATCAGCCCCCTTTACTTGAAGCCTATGATAGCAGAGCTCATTTCATTTGAATATAGATTTTCTGACTGATTGGTCAATTTTTTAAAATTTTTCGCGTGTTAATTATTTGGTAAGTATTCGTGCCTTTGGTATCATGCTGTTAGTAGGAAAATGAAAAAAGGATGTGATCATGTGGAATGTCTCTTTTGTAAGATTGCGAATCATGAGCTGCAAGCCACCGTCGTGGTAGAAGATGAGCATATCATCGCTTTTGAAGACATCAACAAAATAGCCCCTGTCCACGTCTTAGTTGTACCAAAGAAACACTTGCAAAACGTAGCGGAGCTTGATCCAGAGGATATGCGTTTGTTATCAGCAATTCAGGCGGCCATAAAGCATATTGTACAAGCTACTGGAATAGAAGAATCCGGGTTTCGCGTCGTCACGAATGCCGGTGAATCGGCGGGACAATCCGTTTTCCATTTGCATTATCACGTCATTGGTGGAAGAAATCTAAACGTTGCACTAGGCTAATTTATTGTGCTATCGCACCTGCATAGTACCCGCCAAACCTGCTTCTCGATCTCCATCTGCATCCGAATAAAACGGGAATTTTCCCGTTTTATCGGGTGTGAATTGTACCCATGTGCTTTGTTTGGCCGGCAAATTCGGCGTATAGATGTAAAATGCTGGTAGGATAAAATTATGCGTTTTGGTTCCTTTATTAACAATGTTGATCCTCACAACATGGTCTGGCCGTGCCCTGAGCATCGTTGGTGCAAACGAATGGTCAGAAATCACAACATTATACGTCTCTGCCCGTACATAGTTTGGTAACATCATGAACGATATCATGATTACTAAAATCATAGCTGGTAAGGAATGACCCAATTGTTTCACCAAGTTTTTTCCCCACGTCCTTTTATCATAGTGGTTCCCATCTAAGAGAGGAAAATACAGATAACAACAGCTAACCCGGTTCCAAGGATTGCGCCAGCGATAAGATCAGTTAGATAATGTACACCTGCATACAAACGTGAAAAGGAAACAAGCATAGCCAAGAATAAAAACAGCCACAGTAGAGAAGGAAAGTACAAACTAAGAGCGACAGCTAGGGCAAATGCGCCTCCTGCATGATTGGATGGAAAAGAAGGATCTGTACCGTCTTTCTCGATTAAGGGCCTTATAGGCAAGGTAATAAACGGTCGCTGTCTTGTGCAAAATCGTGCAATAGGATCAATCACTAATTTCGTCATCGTTGCGCACACAATAGCGACGATAACCCCTTTTACGCGATAGCTGAAGGAAAAAGGTGCAAAGGATCCTCCTGCAAGAAGAAGAGCCATTACGATAAAAAAGAAATAAGGACCATATTGTGCCACTATCTTCATAACAACTTGATCCCAGCCGCGATGTCGGCGCACACGATCAAAAAAATAGCATAGTTTGACGTCTACTCGGTCAATTTGTAATCGACAATAAGCATAAAACTGCAACATCTGCACGTCCTTTACATTTCTTTCAGGAGAACGACAGCTTGTCATAATATGATATGATGTGCCAAGGCCTATAAGTATACTGTCATCATAATGAGGTGAGCACCCGGGTGAATTCTTTGCAGCAGAAATTGCTTATCACAGGACTTGCCCTCATGCTCCTGTTTCCATTAACGACATTTATTCCTGCACCATTATTTGACCGTCCAAATATCATTGTAACGGTAACGTCTGGGAGCCCTGCCGTCAAGAAAAAGATAACATCCACCGTTTTGATCATTGGCTCCTCTGTAGCTGCAGGGTGGGGCGATGATAATCATGGTGGTTATTTAATTCGTGCTTTAGCTGATTTTGCTCACTTTACCAATCAATCTTTTCATATCCTTAATTGGGCTATCCCTGGAGTTACGACGACAGATTTAGCACTTCACTTTCAAGCAATGATTAATAAATCCCATCCGACTATCGTGATCCTATCGTGGGGAGGCTTGGATGATGCAGCTGCACGGACACCAGTTGCTCAATTTATTAAAAATGTCAAGAACGAAGTGAAAGTAAGCCAACATGCACGGGCCGTCGTCCTCATTGTCACACCACCTGTCACTCCGGCGACGTATGGCAACGGTCTTAAAGATTTACCGCACCAGTACTTTCAAGCACAAATTCAAACTTTTAAGGACCATACATCCAACAACATATATGTGTTTAGTGTTTTCAGCCAAATGATGCAATACATCCGCAACCATCATCTTGTTGAATCCAAACTGGCTGCAGATGGATGGCATCCAAACCCTAAAGGTCACGCGATTGCGGCAAAGTTACTCTTTAATGACTTGATTCAGCAATTTCATCGAAATTTCATTGTCTATAAAGCACAGAAAAAATTACGTAGTGGAACCTAAATCTGTACCCCGTTCAAACTGTCTGGTAGCGTCCTGTTCAATACTTGTCGCAAAAAGTATCGCATGAAGTAATTCAACATCGCCTTCGTGATTCACAGAAAAACCGTGATAGGAGAAATTAGCACTGCCGATGAAAAGTTCTTGACCGTGATCGATACAGATAATTTTAGCGTGCAAGTATTCCCCTTGGTATGGCATATAAAAGCGCACATCGATACCACCGTTTTGTAGAGACTTTGCTGTTTTTTTATTATAATATTGTCGCGCATCTAATAGGACTTTCACAGCAACACCGCGTGCTTTTGCCGCTTCGAGAGCTGAGATCAAATCTTTACTTGTAAAGGCGAAGGCTTCAATGACGATAGATTGTTGCGCGCGATTAATAGCTTGCAACATAGCTGGCTCAATCTCATTGTCATACAATAGTGGTGAGGGGAAGCGCACAAATGGCTCAGGCATCCCTCCTGCTCGTGCGTAATCTTCTTCAAATAAGCCCTCAAATCCTGTTCCAGCATGCGCAAAATAGACAGAGGCATCATGATTTTGCCAGCTGTACTCGCCAAAATTCATACCGCCTAATAATGCATGCATCCCGGATGAATCAATGGTAACAACAGACTTTATATGAGAGATTCCACCGGGAATTTGCAACAAGCGAACGTTAATGCCATGCTGACGAAGATACGGAACTGCAGTCCCCGCAGAATGAGGTTCTTTGGCATCCAATATCACTTTCACATCAACACCTCTTTGTTGTGCATTGGCCAAAGCTTGCAAAATATCCGGATCCCCTAACTCATACATCGTGACATGACAAAACGTCTTACTGTGCCCAATCATGTTTAACGCTTCTTGTTTAATTTCCGGGCCCCACAGCAATATCTCATTACCCATATGTACAGCAGCAGGAACTTCTGTATCTTGTGCTGTTTCTAATGGTCCACATCCTGCGATGAAAAAGCTCAAAATAAAAAGAACTCCTAACACGCCTGTTATGCGATGACGAAGTAAAAACAAGATAGGATCTCCTCTTTTCATTTTTTGAAAGTCGCAATCAAATGATCTATAGTTTTCTGTTAAAAATTCGCGTTAAAAAACCTTTTTACAAAACATCTATTTTCGATGTATTTTGTAAATGAAAAAAATCAGGCAGGGCAAATGATTCTCGATCTGCTACCATGGCTAATGGCGCCAATCGTTCGGCAGTTAATCGCTTCATACCAAGTCTAACACCTGTGTGCATAAGCGATTCCGTCATATCATAAACACGGTCATCACGACAGATCATAGCTCCTTGCTGTTCAGACCATCCGCTATGTAAAGTAGTATACTTATTTCGATTAAAAATCAAACATATGTTCTCTTTTTATTGAAGACAATCCATTAATCGATCACCAAAGTTCCTAGCGTCCCGTACAAAGGTCAACCTGCCACCAAAGCTGTTGTACATCCGAACCGCAACTACCTGAAAAGATGGAATAATAAGGCATAAACAACCAGAGAATCCCATGATCTGAGCTGAATTTTCTGGTACGGAACTACCAATTTCCGACATTCTAACAGAGGGGGTTTGCACCCACCAACAAAATCCCTGCCTTGGAAAATGTCGATCTAACGATTCCGGTGTTTGTACCGTTATCGTTCGCTTAAAGATCGGATTCTCTGTAAGATGCATCCATCCCCAATAAGCCAAATCACGAGTACTAACGTAAAGATTACGATCATCCCCATGACTAGAGCCTAAAAGAATAGGAGCTTGTCGACGAAATGCTGAAACATCATGAACTAACTTATCATTTTCCTTATCGCACCAGCCTGTGTCAGTCAATCCTTGCGGCGTAAAAACTTCTCTTTGTAAAAGTTCTGAGACTGTCATCCCTGATACTTTCTCTACCAAATGATTTAGAAGGAGAATCCCTGTATTGGTATAGTGCCATTTTTCCCCTGGTTCAAATCGTCGTATGAGTGCCCCATTCTCACCATCTAATCCATGTGTATGCGTAAGCAAATGGCGCAACGTAGTTTGCCCTAGAACAAGTGACGTCGGTTCATCAAGATAGCGACTTACAAGATCATCCAACGAATGAATATAGCCTTGTTGTAATGCATAAGAAACGGCAAATCCAATATAGGATTTGCGCACCGAATACACATTAAACCGCGAATCACTTTGAATTACCCGAGATTGGCGATCAAGAGTTTGCCTGCCATCGTACCATTCAGTTACAATTTGTCCCTGACGTATAATCATCAAGGTTGCTGCACTGGATCCATTTCGTTTCCCTACTGCGCCAACAAGGGCAATCAAGCGCTCAAAAACAGGATCTTTCTGCATAGGCAGTTCCGTAAAGCCCATCTCCTCTCAGCGAATCACCAAACCACGAACACGGTTCCATACCATACCAACCTCAAGTGCTCGCGGCAAAGCATAAAAGCCAGAACATCCTTCATAAGGGCTAATCGACTCAAATCCATGCTC
>DAHWJX010000079.1:0-11104 GCA_027343965.1 Caryophanales bacterium
CAACTGCAGCTGGCAGCAGTAATGTTTCCATTCAGGTGGAAGATGCGGTTGGCAACAAAATGACGCAGGCACTGACCATCACGGTACAGCCTACGCCATCTATCACGACCGCAGCATCTCTACCGAGTGCCATGGTCAGTAGTAATTATTCGCAAACGCTAAACGTTTCAGGCGGTCTTTCGCCGTACACTTGGTCCGTGTCATCAGGAACATTGCCTGCAGGTCTGACCCTCAATTCGGTCACAGGCGTGATCAGTGGTACTCCTGAGATGACGGGAGTCAGCAAATTCATCGTTCAGGTGCAAGATAGCATCGGTACGAAGATTATGCAGGCACTGACTATCACGATCTATCCTGCACCGATCTACACGCAACCAACGACCACACCTTCAAGCCCCTCGTCAACCGGAACGGGCAGCACTCCGATGAACTCGAATTTCAGCGCTGTACTGACCAGGATCACGGCGACTGCACAGGGGCAAACCGTGAACTTGGACACAGCAGACAGCACTTTGGCTGTCAATATCCCTGGTGGTGCGTTAACAGCCGGCGAGACGGTCAATGTAACTACAGCTTCGATCGCATCTTTGCACAACACCCTGCCTACGGGTGATACTGGCATTGCAGCGTTTGGTGTACAATTTGCGGGTGCTTCTCCAGCCACGCCTGTGTCTATCACGCTGAAAAATCAGGACATTGCACGTGGTGCGCTCGCTTTCAAAGAGGCACCTGACGGCACATTAACACCTGTACCTGCCGTTATAAAACATGGTGTCGCCGTCGTATCACTCACTGCCAACGCAGACGTTTTCATAGTGAATCCAACGCTTGCTACGAATGCAAGGCAGATTCTTTGGAACGGGGCACAATTGCAAGTATCTCATGGGTACGTGTTTAATCACACGACGTATCTGCCCATTTGGTATGTGATGCAGTTGCTCAAAGAAAAGGCAGGAATAACCAGCACATGGAATGGAATAATATGGAATCTGACGACATCGGCGCCGCCGAACCTTTCTAGCATCACACCTGGCACGGGTAAGATGCAGATCACAATTAACGGTACCTTGGTGCAAAATGTCGAGGGTCAATATGGCATCGATCCTTTGCATAACAACAAGACTACCTACATGCCGATCTACTGGATTGCACAAGTCTTGCAACGTGTCGGGATTGATAGCTCATGGAATGGCGTATCTTGGGACTTGTCCGCTCCAAGTTCTGCGAACTCTGCCTCTCAGTAAAAGCTTGCAAGGAGCAAAAAAAATAGGAATGGGGCCACTACAATTATGTAGTGGTCCCATTCTGTTACGGCATTGAATTCACAGCAAGCAGAGAAGGGTGGCCCACTGCAAAAGTGCTTATTGCAAATAATATAAATTTTTCCATACTCAGGTATTGAGGTTATGTTTCACTTCGTGAATTAGTCAAACCTAACTATTGACGTTAGGCGGCTATCACATTAGACTCGATTTATAGTTGACTAACGCAGTCATGTATTCGAGGGAGTGAACCAATTGCTGGCATCGTTTTTGATTTTTTTTAGGGAAGCGTTTGAAGCATCGATGATTTGTTCCATTATGCTCGCGTATTTAGTTAAAATTGGAAAGAAAGATCGTTTCAAGGATGTGTGGATAGGGATCTGGGCGGCAGTTGTAGTCGCAGCTATTGGCGGTCTCGTTGTGTTTTCAACGCTTCGAAATTATGCTGGATCCACTCTTCAAACCGAAATAGAAGGGATTACCTATTTTGTTGCTTGCGGTGTTTTGACCTACATGACTTTCTGGATGAAGAGACAAGGACAAAACCTCAAAGAGGATCTACATGCCAAAATGGATGCGGCCATTACCGTGGGTTCTATGTTTGCGGTTGCGTTTATTGCATTTATCACGGTTGGACGGGAGGGACTAGAGACAGTTGTTTTCATGATCGCTATTGCCTTTCAGACAAATCCGTGGATGATGGCGCTTGGAGCTGGCATGGGAATTATAGCTGGTCTGATGTTGAGTTACGTGATTTATGTGATGGGAAAGCGAATCAAATTAAAACACTTCTTTGACACTATGGGAACTTTACTGATGCTCTTTGGTGCAGGACTTCTGGCGAATGGGATTGAGGCATTTCAAGAGTTAGGCTGGTTGCCTGGGCAACGTGCTCTATGGAGTACCGCATTTATCCTGAAGGAAGATAGCACATTTGGAGACATTATGCACTCTTTCTTCGGCTATGCCGATGGCCCGACTGCGTTGCAGGTTGTTGTCTATTTGGGCTTTCTGGTTGTGGTTCTTTGGCTATTTTGGCGAAAGGGAAGCAGAAACGAACAACAAAGTTTGTCGACGAATTAGTTTCATGGGGCTATGGGAACGATAAAGTCGATGCATAGTCAGGAGTGTAACCTGACTGTGCATTGATTTTTTTGTGTTCGCTTAGGGACTAAATAGTCCATTTTGTCGGTGAACATGGTATCAAACCATAACACAACTCAGTTTTGTCACGAGCGATCCTGTCAAGGGCAATTTTCATTTTCTTGACCATGCATGTGCTTGTCCTGTTTAATAAAATTGCAAACGATTACAAATCATAAGGAGTGAAACATCTTGGCGACGCAGATGCAAACCGGATCGATTTCGCGTGGGCGAAACATTCGGCAAAGGTTGCAAAGAGTCGGTGGCTTTCTTGCAGCAATGGTCATCCCCAATATTGCCGCGTTCATCGCATGGGGACTCATTACGGCTTTATTTATTCCTACAGGTTGGTTGCCAAATGCGAACATCGCAAATTTGGTAGGTCCATTTATTACGTACTTGCTGCCATTATTATTAGGGTATAGTGGAGGCAAACTCGTCTATGGTCATCGTGGAGGCGTTGTAGGTGCCATAGCAGTAGCTGGTGTTGTAGTAGGTTCCGATGTGCCAATGTTTCTTGGTGCCATGATCATGGGACCTTTGGCTGGATGGTTAATTAAAAAAATTGATGGACTGCTGGATGAGCGGATTCCAACAGGTTTTGAAATGCTGATTAATAACTTTACCGCAGGAATTTTAGGCGGAGGCTTGGCAATTTTAGGGTATCTCATTATTGGCCCTGTCATGGATTCAGTATCCAATGTACTTGGTAATGGAGCTATGTGGGTCACCAACAATCACCTTCTTCCATTTATTGCAATTTTTATAGAGCCTGGTAAAGTATTGTTTTTAAATAATGCTATCAATCATGGTATTTTAACGCCTCTTGGTGTTGAACAGGCAAAGACGCTGGGCAAATCAATTTTCTTCTTGCTTGAAACGGATCCAGGGCCTGGACTTGGTATTTTGGTTGCCTACTGGCTGTTTGGTAAAGGCAACGCAAAACAATCTGCTCCAAGTGCCATCGTAATTCAATTTTTAGGCGGTATTCACGAAATTTATTTCCCTTATGTGCTTATGAGACCAATGTTGGTGTTTGCAGTCATTCTTGGTGGATTTTTTGCAGATAGCACATTCCTTCTCTTGCACGCAGGTTTGGTTGCTCCGGCATCGCCTGGCAGTATCTTTGCTGAGATCATGATGTCACCCAAGAACGGTATGTGGCAAAATATGGTTGGTATCGCTGTTGGTGCCGTCGTTTCATTTGGTACAGCATCGTTAATTTTACGTCGAACAAAAAATATTGAGGTTGCTGATGATGACTTCAACGTGGCTCAAACGCTAGTTGCCAATATGAAGGCTGAAAGTAAAGGCGTAAAAGTACAAGATTCGCCTGTCGATCCTGCACATCGTGAGGTCGCTGCTACCGCTACTGTCGAGGCAACACGCTTAGTATCGATGCCTTCACGCATCATTTTTGCGTGTGAAGCGGGTATGGGTTCAAGTGCCATGGGGGCTTCGATTCTGAAGAAGAAATTGAAGGATGCTGGAATGCCACTTGCCGTTCAACATCTTCCCGTCAATCAATTGCCACAAAACGCGCAAGTCGTTTTTACTCAGGCGAGTCTAGCGGATCGTGCTCGTTCCGTGGTACCGAATGCAACGATCTATGTCGTGGATAACTTTTTAGATAAGGCGACGTATGATCAGTTTGTTAATGATCTTTTAAAGATAAAGAGTTGATCATTTATGTTGAATAAGCTGACTTCAAGGCAGAAGTACATCCTCGTGGCTGCGCATAACGAAAGTATTGATGTGCAAACCTTGGCGGCTCGTTTGCAAGTCAGCAAGAGAACCATTCAGCGGGATCTTACGATAGTTCAAAGGAACCTTGCTGAGTTTGACGTAACATTAGATTGTTTACCGTCAGGTATCCTCTCTCTAGGGGGGGATACCGCCGGTATCTTAAAGGCTATAACAGCGGTTGGCCGCCTCCCGAGCGTTTACGTACTAAACCCTCGAGAAAGGGAATTTTATCTTATTTCTGAATTGTTGTGGGCTACTGGTTCTATCAAGATGGCGTACTTGGCGCATCGTTTGCACGTCTCGGAGGCGAGTATCGGTCATGATCTGGATGGGATTAGTACAATTCTTTCAGCAAAGGGATTGTCCTTAGTACGGAAACGTGGGTATGGTGTAGAATTGGTGGGTTCAGAAAATGCAAAACGGGAGATGCTTGCTGAAATTTTTCATCAGTATGTTCCGATCAACCATTTGCTACGAGTCTGGACATCGAATGATGACGAGGATACGCAAAATGAGTATCTCCGATTCATTCGCCACTGGTTCCCTGAAGAAAGGATTTATGAGGTACGCCGCACGTTATTAGAGGAACTCATGGTTATGGAACTGCCTTTGCATGAAGAGGCCTTTTATAATTTTATGATTCACGTTCTTCTGACGTTGGAACGACTTGGGCAAGGTCAGTCTTTGGTGCAAACCCCCGAACACACCATGGAAGATAGTGAAGAATTTCGAATTATAAAGAGAGTACTCCATCGCGTGGTACCTGGCGGCGATGTTCCCATAGCTGAATTGGACTATCTTGCTAACCACTTGCGTGGTACGAAGGTTCAAATGAGTAAAGAGGATTGGGGCCGTACCCTCAATGTTACCATGATGGAACTAGCCTATCGATTTGCCAAAGTTGCGGAACAATTGGACCGTCATAACTACGTGGATGATCAACATTTGATCGCTGGGTTGGCGTGTCATCTCGAACCTGCTATACACCGCATGCAAAATGGCATGAGTATCAGAAATCCTCTGTTGCCAGAACTCCAAAGACAGTATCCTGAACTGTTTGAGACTGTTCGAGAAGCGAGTAGAAACGTTTTAAGGGAATTTAATCTTTCCATGCCAGATACGGAAATAGGTTATTTGACTATGCACTTTGGAGCGGCACGAGAGAGGCAAAGAGCTCGGCGCAAAATCCCTGTGCATATCGTTTGTCCCAATGGAATTAGTTCTGCAGAACTGTTGGCAAGCCGAGTCAGAGCTGAGTTTCCGCAGATAAAAATTGTCTCTATTGGTGCCATTACCAACATTCAATGCAAATCGACTGATTTTGTTATTTCTACCGTTGATCTAGGTGTGCGAGATCGCACTGTGACGGTTTCACCATTTTTGAATGATGAAGATATAAGAAAGATTCAACGACTCTTGGATCTTGACAGCACAGTATCTTATGAGGAACCTATCTCAATCGATCACAAAAGAGAGACTATCGAGGTATCCGATTTGGGACGACGTTTCGCCGCGCAGATCAGAGTTTATCATGTATCACCTATGAATGAAATGGACGCAGTCATTGAGACGATTGCACAAAATGTTGTTGCGCAAGAGTTTAGCGATGACGCATTGGAAATTGCGGCTGCTATTCGTCATCGTGAAAAGTTAGGAAGCATCACGATTCCGGGAAAATCCTTGGCATTATTGCATGCACGAAGTGATTCTATGAAACGGTCGTATGTAGGGATTTTTCGGGTAACCATTCCACTTGACCTGCCAAGCGTAGGTCGTAGCGTAGAGAAAATTCGTGCGATTATGGTGTTGCTTGCACCGATGAATGAAAAACCAAACATGATAGAGAATTTAGGGAAGTTAAGTGCCGCAACAATCATGCATCCCGGCTTTGCGCAAGCTATTGCCACGGCCCCAGTAGAGGAATTGCGCAAGTTAATTGCAGATATTGTTACTTCCGATGATTTCAATGATAGGAGCGATTCGTAATGCAAACTTTGACAATAGAAAACATTATGATTGATGTAGAATCCGAGGACAAAATGTCTGCTATTCAACGTCTTGGGAAAAGATTGGTCGACAATGGTTATGTTGATGAAATGTATATTGAAGGCATGATTGCTCGTGAAAACAGCTTAACTACATTCATGGCAAATAATGTGGCAATCCCACATGCTATGCCAGAATATACGCAGTATATAAAACATTCGGGTATTGTAATTGCTCAATACCGCAATGGTGTCGATTTTGGCAACGGTAATTTGGCTCATCTATTGATTGGAATAGCGGGTATTGGAGAGGACCACATGGACGCCTTATCCAAAATAGCTATTGTGTGTTCCGAAGAAGCAAATGTGCAAGAAATTCTAGTAAGCAATGATCCGCAGGCGATCATTGATTTGATTGAAAGGGAGGGTAATTAATGAAGGCACTTCATTTTGGCGCAGGTAATATTGGGCGCGGATTTATTGGGCTCTTGTTACATGAGGCGGGTTATGATGTTGTATTTGCTGATGTTGTAACAGACGTCGTTGAAAAAATGAATGCGCAAAAATCGTACCGCGTCATCGTTGTAGGGGATGCGCAACAAGAAATTGCTGTGAATAACGTAGCGGCTGTCATGTTGGATTCGCATGATTGTGTTACAGAGGTTATTGGCGCGGACAGTATTACAACGTCTGTCGGCGTGCGGAATTTACCCGCTGTTGCAGAAATCATTGCACAGGGATTAGTGCAACGCGCACATCAGGGTGTGTCTCACTATGTGAACATTTTCGCGTGTGAAAATGCGATTAATGCGACGAATATTCTTAAGGCTCATCTATTTGAACATTTGGATCCAACCATCCATGAGTATGTTGCGTCGCATGTGGGATTTGCCAATGTAGCTGTTGATCGCATTGCCCCGAACGTGCGTCGGGCAGACAGTCGTCCGCTCGATGTTGTTGTTGAAGAGTTTTTTGAATGGGATATCGAAAAGATTTCTCTTGCAGGTGCGGTTGCTATCGACGGTGCAACCTTTGTAGATGAACTGGCTCCTTATTTAGAGAGAAAACTCTTTTTACTCAATGGAACTCATGCCACAGTCGCCTATTTGGGCTATTTAAAAAACTATCGAACAATCTACGAAGCTATGCATGATGCTTGGATTCAGCAAATAGCGGCGGGCGTTCAACAAGAGGCTGTAGAAGGACTTCTGTATGCCTACCCGCAACTAACGAGACAGTCACTGGAATCTTATGCGCAAAAAATAATGAAACGATTTTTTAATGCTTATCTTGAAGACGATGTAGTGCGTGTAGGACGAGATCCTATAAGAAAACTGGGACCTAACGAGCGATTCGTATCACCTCTAACCCAATTTGTGTCTGCAGGAGGTCAGTCAGAATTTCTCACGGTAGGTATGGCTGCTGGTTACCTGTTCTCTGCACCTGGTGATGATAAAGCTGAGCTACTGCAAGACATGATTGCAAAAAATGGTATCGAATACGCGATTCGCAATGTGAGCAAAGATTTAAACGAAGGAGCCATTGATAAAATCGCATCAAGTTATCATTTCCTCAGGGAAAAGTACAAACATTAATTGGGGAGTGATCGATTTTGGAGAAAAGCATTACCGTTTTAGATGATAAAGGACTTCACGCGCGCCCGGCAACACTCTTTGTCAAGGCAGCTATCACCTTTAAATCGACAGTAACGGTCGAAGCGAATGGAAAATCGGCCAATGGGAAAAGTCTTTTAAATTTGTTGGCGCTTGGCGTAAAAAGCGGACAAGAGATCAAAGTCATTACCGATGGTGAAGATGAAGAAGTAGCGCTTAACCAAATCTGTGACATTCTTCAAAATTCATAATGAATTGGACATCCCGCCGGCAATGTGCGAGGTGTCCTTTTTTCATTGACAGCAAAGACTGGCATACGTTATTGTCAACATGGGAATTATTGTTTATGACTAAGGAGATGTTGCTAGTTGGCGAAACTAACACCTTATTTTTATTCGGAGGATGCAAGGACTCAGGCACAATTCTATGTGGATGCATTAGGAGGACAGATTGGCGAACAAATGACTTATGGTGAAGCGCCGGATACCGATGAGACGATGAAGGATAAAATCATTCATATGGCGTTCGTTGCAGGCGGTCAAAATTTCTACATTGCTGATTCGATGCATGAACCACCCGTAAAAAGTGGTGGCTTTGACTTAAGTCTCGCCTTTGCAACGGAACAAGAAGCTAGTCAAGCATTTACCAATTTGTCGGTGGCAGGTACTATCCTGATGCCTCTTGAGAAACAATTCTGGGGCAGTTTATTTGGTCGTGTAGAAGATAAATTCGGTATAAAATGGCAAATAACGACTGAAATTTCGCAGTAAAACAACGAATATTGCGTATGTTTATGGCATAGTCAACTTGGGGTAACTTGAGTTGGCTATGTCATTATATGTTCTCAGGGTTTTTATTTTAGTAAACCGCTAAATGCCAATATCTTTGGTGAAGCTTACTTAACGAAACCAATGATTTAGGAAAAAAATGCGTTAGGATTAAGGCGCTTTACGTGATTGTATCGACGAATTTGTCAGTACAGACACGTGAAGTGCTTTTTATATTAACATATATAGTATGGAAATATGTTAATATATAATTGACGAATGAATAAAATAAATCTATAATAATGTTAATGGTATGCCATGATTGCTTAAGGGATGATGATTGAAAGGTGGTTTTTTTATGGTCGGAACTGATGTTTGTCTTGCTGTAAAAAATTCCAATCAAATTGAAAAGAATGTTTTAACTGTTGGTGAACCGCTTGTCGTTTGTGCTCATAAGGGAACCGAGAGCTTGGCTTTTGATCGAGATTTCCGCATGGATGCTGCAGGGGCTGAGTTGAATACAGCCATCGCCTTGGGAAGATTGAATGTCCCCGTTGCCTATGCTGCTGCAGTCGGCGATGATCCTTTTGGTGAGTTTCTGATCAGAGAACTTCGAGCAGATAGTGTGGATGCGTCACGAGTGACCGTTACTTCTCTTGGTACTACGGGCATTTTATTTAAAATGAGATCAGGCATGCAAAGCGAATCGAACGTGTACTATTATCGCTCAGCATCTCCGATGGCTCTCGGACATTGGCAGGCTGATCAGTGTGTTAGCGATGTGTTAAGTGCAACTTTTTCTTGGGTCCACACCACCGGCATTGTTCGTGTGCTTTGCAATCGCACGTGTCGGGAAGTCGATCGCATTTTACAGGCGGCAAGTGAAAACGGTATCTCAACTTCATTCGATATTAACGTTCGATTGAAGATGGGGGACGCAGCGTTATGGCGCAACAATCTTAAAGAGGTCATCCGTTATACGACGTGGCTGTTTATAGGTGACACGGAAGCGCAATTATTGTTTGGTACAGATGACGAGGCAAAAGTCTATGAGGTGATAGTAAGTTGGGGTTTCGTTGGTCAAGGATTGATCATGAAACGAGGTGCGCTAGGTGTTACAGCGTATACGTCCGATGGAGCGACGCATGTGGATGCCAAGCTGGTAGAGCACGTAATCGATACTGTCGGTGCGGGTGACGGCTTTAATGCAGGGTTCATTGCCGGCTTGGTGCGAGGAGAAAGTTTGCAAACTGCCTTGACTCTCGGCACTCTCATTGGCGCTTATGCGGTAACGAGTGCGGGAGATTCGAGTGGTTATCCAAGTTTTTCCGAGGTGCAGCGGCATGTAACGGGACAAAGGGAGGTGCAACGATAAATGGTGGGTGCTCTCGATAAATTACGTCAGCAAAAAGTGGTTGCGGTAATGAGACGATTGCCTTCGGATAAGTTTCAGGCTGTGATTGAGGCGCTTTTGTTAGGCGGTATAGCAAGTATCGAGGTTACAATGGATGCCAAGGACGCAGGTAAACTTATCAAAAATGTGGTTCGCGAATACGGTGATGCTTTACATGTGGGAGCGGGTACTGTATTCACACTGACGCAAGCGCAGGAGGCTGTCGACGCGGGGGCAAAGTTTCTTGTATGTCCGCATTTTGACATCGATGTGGTCGAGGAAGCGATGCGACTTAATGTTGCGATTGTACCTGGAGTCATGACACCAACTGAGATTCGTGCCGCACTGAAAACTGGTGTGTCTATGGTGAAAGTTTTCCCAGCAAGTGTCGTTGGACCTGGGTTTATCAAAGATGTCTTAGGACCCTTTGCAGGGCTTTCAATCATGGTCACAGGTGGTTTGCATGAGGATAATCTTCTTTCTTATCTTCAAGCGGGGGCAACAGTCGTAGGACTAGGAAGTTCGCTATTTCCAGCAAAGGATCTGGAAAACAATGATTGGGCATCGATTACCAAGAGAGCAAGACGAATCGTAGAAAGTGTGGGAAAAACCAATGGCTGAGACAGCTTTATTGCAGTTGCATAAAAGTGATGTGGTAGCGATTGCGCTCAGGAACCTTGCACAAGGAGAAACAGTCACTTTAGGTGACGAAAAAATCACAGTCTTAGAAGATTTACCTAAAGGACATAAAGTGGCATTAGTTAATCTTGCTCAAGGCGACAATATCATCAAGTATGGTTCGCCTATCGGCCATGCCACTGTTGCCATTGCGCGCGGATCGCATGTTCACTCGCATAACCTTGGCACCAATTTGTCAGGAAAACTTGATTATACCTATCAACCAGTGCCTGCGTCTTTTGTGCCAAATGCTAACTCGCTTGCGGGATTCTTTGAAGGCTATGTAAGAGAAAATGGAGATGTCGGTATTCGTAATGAAATTTGGATTATCAATACGGTGGGTTGTATCAATAAAACGGCAGAACGCTTAGCGACAATTGCAAACGCAAAATTTCAAGGTGATGTGGATGGTGTCTACCATTTCGCTCATCCCTATGGATGCTCACAACTTGGCGATGATTTGACATATACGCAAAAAGCTTTGGCAGGTCTTGTTCGCCATCCCAATGCAGCAGGC
>DAHWJX010000081.1:0-17212 GCA_027343965.1 Caryophanales bacterium
AACGGTTGTATGACGCGTGCAAACGTTGGAATGCCGCGTGTACAGAGATATGCCAAACAGAGGATGAAGAGAGCGAAGAGTATCAGTTGTGGTTTAAGGAGAACAGCGAAAGGTTCTATATTGCAGATGACGATGTGGACTCCGCGCTTTCAGAACTGGGCGCGTTAGAAAAATGAACGCAGAAAAAGGAGATGGTCATATTGGGAATATCAATTTACATCGGCGAAGCATATCTGACACATGAAGAATACGACACATCACTATACGCTCGCGTAGTACGCACAGAACACCATGCGGCACCTATGGATTGTCCTGATGTATCAGGCAAGTCGAACGGAAGACATCTTTCTCACTCTCGAATGAGTGACTTCGCTGATAAAACAGGAACAAAAAAATTATTTTATGACGAAGATCACGGTCTTATTGAACCTCATCCTGGATGCCGAAAAATTACAATCGAACATTTAGAGGTTATTCAAGAGGCATTAAATAAATGGAAGCTAGCACATCCTGATGCCGTTCAAGGTGGTAATTTTTCGGAAGATGAAGTGCTTGAAAGACTGATTTGGTTCGATTTCTGGATGCGTTGGGCGTTGATTAACTGCTCTGTTCCAGCCATAGAAAACTATTGACATATGCGCACAAGCGGAGGCGATGAACAATGACACAAACTAATGATAATTCAAGTTTCGCCCAACTATCCATTTTCACTTACTCAGAATGCGAAAGAGAATGGTACGCAAACCTTATAGGTAAGCCGTTGCGCAAAATCGTTAATTTTTGCGTTGGCATGATATGCCCGACTAAAGACTGTGACGGAGAAGTAATCTGCTCTCCTAAGGTGTTCAAGGGGTTCTACGAATGAACCTATGGTGGCTGTTCCTGTGGATAGGTTGGCTAATCGGATTCGTGGCAGGAACATGGTGGAAGGGGAGTCGGTGATATTGGCATACGGAAATTACGGAGGAAATGTGTTTCGTAACGGCGTGCGGATGAAAAATCATGAAGATGCAATCACGTATCGAGAAAATGAAATATGGAACTTCCATAAAGATCTATTTCATGGGGTACCGGGAGAGAAAAGAGTTCGATTGTGTGGATACAAAGTGTACCCTAAGCTTTTTATGGACGGAAAGGAAGTTCCAATGGACATCAGTGCTATGGATGGAGATGTGGATGAGGCAAAAGGAAGTGGCGAATTGGAAGGCTATCGTTATGCATGGCATTACGATGGTGAAGATAACAAACTAACATTATTCCTAATCGAGCCGGACGGAACAGAATGGACAGGTTTTTCGGGATATGCGATGGGTGCTGGATGGGAGGATGATGAAGAGTGAGACTTTTATTCTCTCCAATGGAAAATGGAATATACGTGGCATTTGAAAACAGCCGTGGACGCTACTGGTCTTTCTTTAATTCTCCGCCGAAGTCCATCAGCCATGTAGGCAAAGAATATTTGCGGAACCGATTCCCAAACGTGCGCGATAAACGTCACGTTGATTTCATTAAGCATCATTGGGACTTGGTGATGAATAACAACGCGCAATTTGAGCGGGACGAATCTATTCTTGCAATTGGTGACAAGGTGGTCATGCACACATGCCACGAAGCACAACATGAGACGTATCGAGATCGCGTATGGATCGTAGAGTCGCATCCGTGGTCTTCAGGAGGTCGAGAAGTCGTAATGCTTTCAGGATTCAGTGGTGCATTTGCTACTAAGTTTCTAAGGAGAGTTGATGATGACACGGAGGACGGAAGAGATCCAAGCGCAGCGAGCAGAAATTGAACGGCGTAAGCAACTGTGGTACATGGCAGATAACGCATTTGAAGAGTCAGCATGGTTAGAGTATTTGGCCGCAGAAAGACGACTGAAAGCACTGATTACAGAAAGCAGAGAGGTTCAAGATGTATAGGCTGATCGTAGGTATACCGCCTAGTGTGAATCATAGCCATATCAACATCCGCAAAGGCGACAGAATCATGCGGATACGATCACGAGAGACAAAAGAGTACATGTCTGATACGGGCTGGCTCGCGAAGCGGTGGATGATCATCGCGAAGTGGAAAATTCCAGATCAAGAAAAGAAGATCATCATGCGCATGTGGATCTACTGGCCAGACAACAGGCGAAGAGATGCGGACAACCAAGTCAAGATCCTTCAAGACTCGCTGACCGATATCCTATGGCTGGATGATCGACAGGTATTACCGCAGGTAATGGATTTCACGGTAGACAAGCATCATCCAAGGGTAGAGATCGAACTGGAGGTGCAGAGTGCCTAATCACATTCTAATGAACATGCTTTTCTTGGTATTAGGTATGGCACTTGCAGAAGGCGTGTTTATGGCTCTTAAGCTCATTGGGTTAGGATGAAGGGAGATAGTATAGTGATTAAAATAACGAATGTTCAGTATCTACAAGAACGGTCTGTAGGCATGTCAAAAGAAGAAATTTGCGCAAAGCACGGGATCGCTAATACCAAGTCGCTTCGAGATTATTATCTACCGATGTGGGGTTTGCGTACAGCGGATGATGAGATTAAGGCATTGCGAGAGTATCGAGGTATTAAAATGCCACAAGAGAAGAAGCGAACCATCTTCGATAAGCCAAGGGAAGCAAGCATGGTATCGGATCATAAAGAGGAATTAGAAACCAAGGAGGAACCAACCATGAACACAGAGACGATCATCAACCAAAAAGAGGATACATCCTTTGCGGTAGAGACAATCAAAGAAGCCGTTCATCAGCATGAGCAAAAACTAGTAAACTTTCATCATTCTATGCTCGATTTAGCACTTCAAGAATACGTCAATATCGCTCAGTCAAACGATTCGAGGCACACTAAGTCGTTCAGCAAGAAGGTGGCTGAGATCCACAAGGATCTATCAGAGCTACATATCGCGTATGAGGACAAGAACGACACAGAGACCGCTCAACTAGCCGCTCATATGCTTGTTTCACTCTTCGCGCTATGCGGAACCTACGGTATCAATCTTGTGCCTTCTGTACACCATTTGATCCATGCGCTTTAATCATCAGCCGACAGTCTACGGTAGTCGCCAAGCAAAAGGCGGCTATCGTAGTGATATCGGTCTCTATGTGCGCAGCTCGTGGGAAGCGAATTTTGCACGATATCTGAACTACATGAAGGACGAAGGGAACGTCTATAGGTGGCGGTATGAGCCAGAGGTCTTTATCTTTCACAGGGTAAAAAAGGGTACACGAGCATACGTTCCAGACTTCAAGGTGTGGGACTACGAAGGAGCAAGACCCAATTACTATGAGATCAAGGGGTACATGGACGCGAAAAGCAAAATCAAGCTAAAAAGGATGTCGTTGTATTATCCTGAGATTGACATTGAGATCATCGATTCAGAAACATATAAAAAAATTAATCGTTGGGCGAGAGATCGAATAGCACATTGGGAGGAATAAATTTGGAACGTCAAGAGGCAATCGATAAGGTATTGGATGAGCCCACATTGTCTCCATCTGAACGCAATATCTTGCTTCTCCTACTCAGGAGATGCGATGACACAAAATGGTCGACCTTTAGTTTTCAACAGCTTAGTTATGCTTCTGGTTTGTCCAGGTCTAGTTTGCGGAGAATCGTAAACGATCTAATCGAAAGAAAGTACATCAAACGTGTTAAGTACAAAGGATCGATCAAGTATCAACCGTGGCCGTACTCTTCCATCAACGGATTAACAGACGACGATGGAGATCATAGATTTTATATCACGGTCGCACAGGCAATAGCTCTTAGAGCCGATTGCGCTGCAAAGGAATCTGAATTAACAGCAGCTATTGACTTAGCAAGAGCAAAGAGAGATCGAATGAAAGAAAGCGAGTATTTGGCTCAGGTTGATATCCGACTAGAAATAAATGAAAAGCTTGATAAATATATCCGCACCCACGCTCGTGGGTAGCGGATTTTTTCTACAAAAACCTACTTTCTGCACTACATCATCTCTTGTAGTAGATTGAAAATGTGCTATTTGCTACAGCGGCAAACTTTTAGGGAAGCTGTAGCGAACTTGTAGGAGATACTGTAGCAAAGCTGTAGGCTACACGCAGGCTATATAAGTCAATATATATAGTAATTACGAAAGTGTGGTGTGGAAATGGAAGAGGACCCGAGGGCGCATTACGCTTACCATTGCGCGGAATGCGGAGAGAATTTTCCGCCGAATGGAAAGGGACATTCTGCCGCAGGAAAGCATGCGAAGGAGGAACACGAAACGGATAACCCAGGAGAGGTCATCGAAGGGTTGATCGATACTCGTACGGGGGAAGTGCTGTATGCTGGGTGGGGATCATCGAAGCTTACCGCCGCACGTAATCGAGGTTTACTTGATGATACAGAAGAGAAGGCGGCTGAGAAGGCAGCCAGTATGACTGATGCTGCATCAAAGAAACCAGGGAAACTAACCATGAAAGAAAAGGCTGCCTTAGCTGTACAAGAGCAAACGGGAAGAACGATAATGAAGGATCTCGTGATTCCTCGTATGGTCGAATTGGCCTTTGGCGAAGCACAAATCTTGTGGCCGGATCAATACGGCGGTGGCTCAAAAGAGCAGTTTAGTGCCTACATTGAGGAAATGGTTGCTGTAGCTAATATCTATCTCGAAACCGAAGTTGGCAACGTGATCATCAAAGAGTTTATTGATCGCATCGCAGATAAAGAGAACGCAGAGCAACTGGAGGAGGAAGATATCGATGGCTAGGCCAAGCCCAATGAATTTAGCGCTAGTAAAAGCAGGGAAAATGTCTTCTAGCAGTTTGAGCGCTCAAGACATTAACGCTACGATTTCTGATACCATGCGTCAGTTCGGAGAAGCCGCGCAAGCTAAGATGGCAGCAGACAACTTAAAAGAAATCCTGAATCCAAAAGCTCCTGATCCAATCGATCAATTTGCCAAGACCGCAACAGTATTTCAAACGATGGCGGGACTTCGTTCCAATCAAGAGGAAGCAGAACGCAAACGAGAAGAAGTGGAACGACGCGAGAGGATAGAAGCAGAAAGGTTAGAGGAACAGAAACGAGCGATGGCGCAGAATCAATCCCTAGAACTGTTCAAGCTTATGATGCAGATGAATCAAGAAAGTACAAAGAATATGCAAGAGATGATCAAATCAGTGCAAGAAGGCAATCAGAAACAGCTTGAAAAAATGGAAATCAATCAGCGCGAGATGTTGAAAACGATCGTAGGTGAAAAGCAGAAATCTCCAATTGAAGAAAAGCTGCTTAGTTCGACTTTAGATCAGATTTTAAAACCTAGACAGCCAGAAGATCCGATTCAATCGCTGGTACGGCAAAAAGAAGTTGTTAATCAATTATCATCTCTATTCCCTTCTCCTGTCGTTTCGTCAGGTGGAATCAATGAATTAGAATACGAATTGAAAAAGTTGGAGATCAAGCAAAAAGGTGATATGGAAGAGAAGCGTATCAAGGTAGAAGAATTAAAGGCTGAAAAGATAGGCTCTAGCATCGAGTCGGCAGCTACGATTATTTCAGGGATTATCGCTCAAATGAAGCAAGGGAATCAACACCCTCAACAGCAACAAGCTATGCCGCAACAGCCAGAAGCTCCTATGGCCAGAGTTCCTTTAGCGCGCTATGAATGCGTGAATGAGGAATGCGGTAATGAGTGGGTTGATCTCATGGGGATAAAAAATGTGATTTGCCCGAAGTGTAAAGAAAGCATGGAGGTGGACTGGTCCAATGCCGAACCCCAAGTCACCGCTTCTTGACTATCTTGTGCAATGGATCGATAGCATGTCTCCTCAAGAACTAGAGAGAAAGATACGAGCGAATGAATCTCTCGTTGAAGAAGTAAAACCGCACGAAGCGAAAATGAAGATAGGAAAGATGCTATTTAAGTTAGACGTGGATGCTAATTTGATCATTGATCATCTCCTTGCCTATCGTCCGGTACAAGGTCAGATCCTCTTCTTGAACAAGCAATGGTATGACAAGCAAATCGAAGAACTCACTGCATATATAGATAGACTGTAGTTTCTGCACAGCCTCTTATCTTGTATTAGCCTAGAGCTAACGAGAAAGGGGCTGTTTTTATGTCATCAACAGGAGTCATCATTGCGGGAGGTGCGGCGGTAGTTGGTTTAGGTTTGGCTTATGAATATTTCAAAAATCAAACAGCGACTAAGCAAACAGCAAATGCAAGCCAAACTCCTTCAACTTCTTATGCTTCACCTGCATCTTATACCACATCTGTAACTGATGTATCTCCAGTTGCTAAAACGGGGTGCAATGCAAATGGTCAGTTCGGGACGCTCGTAGGTAATGGAGCGGATTTCGGTTCATCTTCCGCTTATGACGTATACGAGCAAAGTTTTAGTGGCGGGTACTATTTATCACTCGTTGATCCTTCTACGTGTCAATTAGTCGTAAAGTACCAACACTCTGGATCGTTTTCTATTTATGCGCAATCTACTTCGAAAGCCAGTCCTACATCCTATTCAAGCTCATCATCCACTACTTCTAGTTCAGCAACAACTAGCTCAAGTTCTAAGTCTAATTGTGTATGGGTAAATCATGTCTGTTATGCGTCATGGTATGACTATCATTTAGCTATGCAAAAAGCTCAACTAGAAGCTTCAGCAACAGAACGCGCAAAAACAAGTGCCGAATACGCGCAGTATAATTCAGCTTCAAAAAATCAAGCAGTGTTTCACTATGTCATTACCCCTCCATCGACCACAACGAATCGCAATCAATATATTTTAGACATTGCACAACAATATCAGTGATTTCCTACTTTCTGCATGATTCTAATATCCGTTTTATGATTGGCCGAGAGAACGAAACGAATACGCGGAGGCGATACCGTGCGAAAAAATATGCGTGATCTTGTTGAAAGTGTTGCCATAAGTGCGGCAGGTTCGGTTGTGGCAGTTGCTATTTGGAGTGCGTATAACAACCGCAAAAAAATGCTTACATGGAGGTTTTGAGGATGAATCACTGGGTAGCTGGATTACTAGGTGTAGCCGTAGGGGCAGGGGCAGTCATCGGCATTGAGGCTGGCGTTCTGGATTTTGCTATGAAAAACGTAAAAAAAGTAACTGCAACAGATAACGGTTATCAACTCAGCATGTTTACGATCCCTGGTATAGCGGGATACAACCAACCTATTGGGATCGCGCTTATGAAAAATAACCAGCCTGTTGTCGGCGCCGTGATCGAAGTTACTTATACGAGCAACGGTCAGAAACAAAATGTGCAAATTAGAACAGATAATAACGGGTTAGCTGTACTAGATATCCTCACGTTCCACGCGCAACAAATGACTGTTGCAGCTAGCTATTCGCGAGCTAATCAAGTGGCCGTGCAATCTGCCATCACCATCAATTTTGCGGCTCAACAATCATTACAAGCTCAACGATCTTGAGAAAAGAATAAACGGCTAGTTAGCCAAGGAGGACGTTTAAAATGAGCATGGATCATACGGATAAAGTGATTTTAGGCGTAGTCGGTATCGGCGCGGTAGCTGGTATCGGGTGGTTCCTATATGAAAAATCGAAGCAAACAACGGCCACGAATCAATCAAGCGTTCAGTCTATTCCGTATTCAACTGGCACATCTTCACAAGCAACTAACAGCTCATCCTACCCAACTTCGACGACAACTAGCTCGTCTACACCTACGCAATCAGTAACATATACGATTCCTTCTAGTTCTAGTTCTAGTTCAAATCAAACATCTACATTCCAGCCAGATGCTAGTACGGTTACATCGCAACAAACATCTGGTCTGAGCGGGTCGCTTCCATCCGGCATTTCAGGAACATATCCAACATTAGGTGATCCCGGATGGATTGCGAACGGGAAATGGTATCCAACGATCAATCAAGCTCCTTCTGGTGCGCAGGCCGCCTATACCCTAGATAGTTATTACGATCAATATGTACAAACCGTATCTTACTAGGAGGTGTTTCGCGTGAATGGAGTAGCTACAGCTTGGGTTCTTGGCGTAGGAGTCGGAGCATTTGGCATAGGATTCTACCTCGGGTCAAAAAGAAACCAAACGACCACGATCCAAGAGGATATCACGCCTCAGGGTCGCATGTTCCTATCAGAAAACTATAAATCGGATATTAATGCTGCTGGAGGATATTCTCATTTGGTCAACGGTACGCCATATTTTATATACGGTAATTATCCCCAAGGAAGTCAAACATTCGTACCATCTGGACGATTTTACGACTGGTCAACCAACACGTACGGAAACGGCACACCATAGGAGGCGGTGACAGTGTCAACCGTCTTACAATACACGACACTTGCAAGCGGGTCGAGTAATACATCTCTGTACGACAATAGACAAGCGCTGATTAATGATGAACTCGCGCAATCGGAAGGTACGAAAATGGAACTGGCGCTGACGATCAATTCGTCAGTTGCCAACCAACTTCAATCTGCGGCGGCAACGATTAATCATCAAGCTAATTTAAAGGGAGTTCTTCCGTGGACAGGTAATACCGATATTGCCTTTGTAACTGGCACAAACACAGTAGCACTCAGATGGACGAAAGGACAACCTTTCATTTGGATATTGATTAGTATTCTTGTTGTAACAGCCATCATTTGGCTTTATCTCGAAGGTTGGCGCTATAGCAAAGGCGAGTTTGTGAATGTGGTAAATGGGCAAACCGCGACACCAGGTCAATTCTTCCAAAACCAAGTAGGATCATTATTTTTAAATCCTGCTTTCATCCTAACTGGCATTGGGCTTGTGTTCGTTGGGGTTCTCTATCTTAAGCATCAGGAGATGGAGTTTGGAGAAAAATTCGTTAGTTCCAAGGCGCAAGTAAGAACGAGGAAGAAACTCAATAACCAAGATCTAAAGTATCGAAAAAAAGTGAAACGCCTGAAAGATCGGGGTGAGATCTAGTGGCGACGAAAAAGAAAGCATCCGCAAAAAAGAAAACGGGAATAAAACTTCCTCCAAAACAGATGAGGTACGATTCATCGGATTACCTCGGGGGTGGCTACATCCCTGTAGCCAAGACGCATCACAGGAAAGAAGCGGTCATCAGAGATGTGCGAGAAACAAATGACTTCGAATCTCCATATAAAGTGCCTCATCTAAAACGGAAGGCGAAGAAAGAAGGTGGCGGCGTGAATCAAGATAATGATGTGATGGATCGCGTTCTCGCGTCAGGTGTCGTAGAGGCTGGCGTATTCGCAGCCGCAGCCGCAGGGGCCACTTGGTTTCTGGAAACACGCAAACGGGATCTATATTGGTCGGCAGGTGTTGGACTAGCTTCTTTTTTTGTTGCTGGAGGAGCGAGAAATAATGCTGGGATAAGAGATGTTTCGCTCGGCATTCTTGCAGCTAGTGCGGCGGTGCTGACAATCAATATAACGGGTCACTTGAAGTTATTTAGTGGTCAACAAGCATTGTAAACGGCAAAACTGTACTTTCTGCACGACTTTTCATTTCGATTTATAGTCAAAACAGCAAATATGCAGTTCTAGGAGGAAGCTAGATGAAAGACTTCAATTTGATTGGTATGGGCGGTGGAGTTGTTCTCGGGGTGGTCATGGGGACAATTCGCAGTGGAAAATTACTTCCTCAAGTCACCGATTTAGATTTGTGGACGGCAGCAGGCGTTTTAGTAGCTGATGCTTTTATTGAAGAGCATCTTCATCCTGTCGGTCAAGAAATCGCCAACGGAATGGGCGGGTACGCAGCCGGTTATATGGGCCAGCGATTGACTGAGAAATTCCTATTCAATACGACCTCGAACGGAACGACTACTTCGTCGAATTCAACCGCGACGGTAAACGTGGGGACTTCTATTCCGTCGAATCAAGTTTATAGTTCTGTTCCAACCTCATCAAGCACAAGTTCCAGCCGTACGAGCGGAACGGTATCAAGCCTTAGCACCACATACTAATTAGCACCTCAAGGAGGGTTCGATAAATGGCAAGCTGGACAGCATACCAACAAACGATTCCGCTTTTGGACGTTACTTGTTCGCAAATTAGCCCAGGAGTTACCGCGGTAAGCCCGACATCGGGGGCAACTACCATTTCAGGTTCAAATATAACCGTTACACCAGGCACGATTCAAACATCTCGACTATCTGCAAATTATGTGGCAGATGCGCGAATCATCGAGATTATTTCGCCAGTAGATAATGCAGCATCAACAAATCAATTCCCCGATGTTGAGATCACGTTTAATATCGACACCAAAAACATTCAAGAACAAATTGTAATCGATGGATCATATTATGCAAATATGTTTCCTCGTAAAATGGTCAATCGTTCAGGACGACAAATTGTGTTGGGGTTTAGTGTAAGGGATGTCCTACTTAGCGCCGTTCGCAATCCAGGATCAATTTTGAATATGCCTACACTTTTGACAGGGCTTAAATATACAGAATCAATTACGGTATCAATTAAGAGCAATGCGGGGTTTGGTAATGACGGAGCAGTAGTCACTCCTTTTCGCATTCGTGTTCTTGGGGAGAAATACACCCAAGACGATCTATCTGGACTAGCTACAGGATATAATGGTCGATTAGCGATTTATCAGCCTCCTGCTCAAGAATTTGTTGCGACACATGTACTTGCAGGGCTTCTTAGCACATCAACATGGGATAGCCTATCTGGCGGCCAAAATCAAATTGGCCCTGTGAAAGTGTTAAGACGGATCGCCTACGCTTATAATGCTGTGGCGACAAACGGGTTCTTCGCCTTTACGCAGAAAACAAACTTAAACGGAAATGAAGCAAACGTTTCGACTAATATCCATGATTTAGGAGACGATTTCACGCAGAGCAAAAATGCGTTTTTATGGCTTGATTTTGGTCTCCGTATTCCTAGTGGACAAGCATATACAGGGTTTACCGCAGGCGGGTCTGATATCATTCCGCAACCGAGCCAACTTGGGTACTCGGTTTCAGCAAACACGAATGACTTTCAATATGGCAATCTCGAACCACAAGTATCAAGTAGCGTAGATTATACATCGCTGCATGACGTAAAGAACTTGGCAAAAGTGCTTGTTTACGGATCTGCTCTCGCACCATTTATCAATACGACAGGTTTTACAAATTACGCGGCAAATACCGTGTCTTTTGCGAAGTCTGGAATTTTGTTCGAACAAAAATAAGCATTACTAGGAGGAATGAATCATGGCTTTTACGACTAGAACAGCGACGATCAATACTGCCGCATTAGCTACACAGACACTACCAGAGGAAGCGGTACAAGTCCTTGCAATAGTTGGACTCGCAGGTGGAGCTACAGCTATTGCAGCGACAACTTATACCGTGCAATCAACCGCTCCAGCATCAGCTACCGAAGTTGAATTCACCGGATCTGCTAATGCGCCAAGCGAAACGCTCACGTTCGATGCGGCTTTAACCGCGAATGGTGTACTGTTTGTAACTTATGTTCCAGTTGGCGCAGTTCCTGCTTCTTTATAATTCACAACATAAATGATGCCTCCTCCTATGAGGGGGCTACCTTCACAATATTATCCTGACGGGTGGTGATCGCGTGGGAACCTCGTTTTCAGACTCCCAAGCTCAATTAGCTAAATTTTGGTACGAAAAAGTCCCTTATACCTATCTCAACAACTCGCTGCAAGTCGGTAAAACCGTTCCGATGGTAATTAATAACCTAGCATCTACGACGAAAAACTCAAAAATGGCAATTTTGAGTGATCTTGGCGTGACACAATCTTCGAATGTATATCTCACTACACAGTCGAATAGCAAAACGCCAATGACCGCAACGACCGGATATCCTTCGAATCTTGCTCCAGTTTTCACCGATAGAGATAGCGGACTTCGAAGCACAAACGCTCTGTCGCTATACTTTCTAAATAATACAGGGGCATCAGTAGCCAATGTTCAACTCAATTACTCTGTCGGAGTTAAAAACTTAACAGTAGCAGATAAAGTGATGCTGAATTTACCTCTCACATCGCCCGAACAACATCTGCAACAAAAATTTGAGATTGGAAATCAAGGATTGAGACCACTTTCTTTGTCAAGATCATTAGAACAAACTTGGCTGTCGCGCGTTGTAAGCGAAGAGGTATACGCTTACGAGCAAACCGCAACAACATACCCAACCGCGCTCGAAACCACAACGCCAGGTGCAGGAGAGATTCTTGTTTTGACATCCATAGCAATTGGTGGAGTTCCAATCGGAAATCAAGTCACTCTCACGATCACACGTGACCAAGACAACAACTACGTGCAAGTCCTCGGCGATAACGCGAACATTAATACGCCATTTGATTGCTGGGTTCCGGCTAGAAGGAATATTATCGCTAATATTTCTGCGGTAACTACTACGGCCGATGTGACAATTCGACTCACGGTATTGAGACTCAGCATAAGCTCGGTTCTGCTTTCAATGTTCGGGCTTGTTAATCCATCAACACTCAGTAAAAGTGAGCTAAATCTCTACGAGCAAGTGTTAGCAGGGGTGGTGGTATAAAGTGAACGGATTTGATTCTTATGGGGATCCACAATCAAAAGTTTCGAACGGCAGAGTTTTTGATCCGATCAAAAACCTATCACTACCTCTTGCGTACAATAACTTGCTTGAAACATTCTTGACAGCAGGAGAAATCGGAGAGGTATTCCCGTACTATACACGTCAAGAGATTACCGTACAAGCGGGAGGAACAAGTAATATTATCATATCGATTCCTGAGGGCGATACCGCGGCTGTCGTTTATTTGCTTTCGATGAGCGTAGACACGGATAGCTCAGACTTTTTTGTTACATTTCAGGCGGACAATGATCCTCCGCTCATGACGGAAACACCCATGAGTAAAGACATCAATGTACTTGGCGCTTTCCTTCCTCCTGCGCATGTGAGAGGCGTTTATACCTTTGTAAATAATGATTCGATTGATATCACTTTTACGAGTGATGTTCAACTCGTCATTATGAATAGTGAGTTTACCCGAACATTTTACGAACCTCTAATGAAAGGCCAGTATTCGTTATTAAAGGATCTGGCGCAAAAATTTAGTAATCTGCAAGGAAGTGGACAATCGTGAGAGTGCTAATGTGCATCACTCATGGCGTGGAACTTCTTATTACGGAGGCAAATGGAAGACCTCATCACACATACAGAACAAAAGGGTATACATGGCCAGCTAGTTGCACGTTGTTTCGTATGCCGCGTCCATGCGCAATCTCACGTGGAGACACCTATACGAGCCCTACAAGTGGAAGAAATGCGCATAGCCATTGTGACATTGAAGAGGTGAGCTTATGAGCGGATTTGGCATCGGGAATTTGACGCAAGCACTTGCGCGTCATACGAGAGATGTTGCGCAAGATAACTGGCAAGTGGGAAACAATGCAACGACGACAAGTATTCCTGTGCAATCACGAAATCCAGCGGGAAAAGCTGTGGATGTAACTGGACAAGCAGCAAATGAACTTGTCGGATCAATCATCGAATTTAATTCAGGCGCTAATCAAGAATCAAGCAGGCAGATTGTCGGAGTATCTTCTACAGGTACACTAACTCTTGATTCGGCACTGGGAGTAGCGCCAGCGCAGGGAGATTTATTTACTATCTTAAAAACAATCTCCTTGAACGTATCAACGAGCGAGAACTTATCGCAAATAGGCGCAACAAACGTTCCTGTAACTTCTGCCACAGCAAACGTGCCTGCTTTACCTGCGATGAGCGTTGATCTAGGGCTTTACCCAACAGGGAATACAGGAGCTATTTCAGCTACGAATACAGCCACAGGCTTCACTATATCGCTCGGTTCCCTTGCTGGTTATGTCGGTAGTCTTTTCGATGTGAAGGCGATTAGTGTAGCTATCAACAATTCAGGAACGGCTGAAACGATCACATCTATGCAGCTGGTACTTAGTGATACCGTTGGAGGAGTAGCTGTCAGCACAACATTTAATGGTCCGCCATTGATGTCTGTCGCAAGTGGAACAACCTATCAGTGGCGTTTTGCAATGGAACATGGGCAACCACATCCTGTGCCATTTCAGAATATGAGTCTTGTTATTACTTTTTCAACCGCACCAACCGCAGGAGAAGTATACGCCTTGGCGATTGTTCAAGGAGCGGGAGCTGCGCCGATTTCAGAGAGCAGGATTCAAACAGAAGTCATCAACGACACGATCAATTCAGGAGAAGTGAGATTCATCAGCAGTGGAGAAGAAGTAGCTTTCTACAACCTAACTTTAGGCGGAGTGGAAAGAGTGGAGGGCGTTCTTGTCACGCAAAACCTGACGATCGAAGATGGAGCGACACTTATATTGGCTGATGGTGGGACGATCAAAACAGGAGCTTTTAACTAGGAGGGAATAAACATGCCAGCAATCATTGAGCTGATTCCTAATGTGGCACAAATCGTAACGGACAAAACGGCTGGAACCGTAACGATTCAAACGTGGAATAGCACATCATCCGTATGGGACACACAATTCACAGTAGCGACCGCAACAGGAGATATTACGATGGCAGCCACCGTTACAGCCAGTGGAGCTTTTTCTGCCTCGGCAGGGGCTACCATTACAGGAACTATGGCATCAAGCGGACCAGTAAACTACACAACGGGCGCAACTAGTATCGCAGGAACAACAGCAGGAACAATCTACTGGACAGCGCCATTGCAAGGCGCAGGATACAAGAAAGTAGCCGTATTTCTCGACGCATACGAGAACGACACCACGACAGCACAGACCATCACATTTCCCGCGGCCTTCACATATACACCAAACATCTACAATCCAGGAGCCGTACCAGGTGTTACAACTACGACAACGACACTTAGCATTGATCCGGACACAACGACAGCTTATACAAATTGGATCATCGTCGAAGGATTCTAGGATGTTGCTGTGGGCTAGTTTACCTGTGACTAGCCCAATCATCACACTAAAGGAGAGATGAGCTATGGCGATGGGCAAACGCATCAGCGGACAAGCGGGGTATGATGTATGGAAACAGCAGTATGGTGTCGTGAACGTGAAGGATTTCGGAGCTTTAGGTGATGGCTCTCAAGATGATACATTGGCGATCCAAATGGCTCTTTCTTCAATCCCTACCGGTGGTATATTATTTTTTCCTATTGGTTTTTACGTTATTACTAAAAATGTTTGGGTTCCTAGTGGAGTTCGGGTGTTAGGGTCTTCTTTTGGATCAACTCAAGCTCTACCAGCAAAAAATAGCGTTATAAGAGTGGATAATGGATCGTTTATTCTACAGGGCGATTACAGTAGTATAGACGGTATCCAGATAGACGGTTCGGCAAACATTGGATCTTCCCCTGCTTTTCAAGTATCTGGAGGTCATTGCTCTATTGGCAACTTATATGTATGGGGTAATTTTGTATCGCCTGGTGTTTACTTAGGATCTGCTGGGAACGTTATTGCGAATTTAACCATCAACAACTTAATCGTAGAGCAAGGTTATCCAGGAATTACTCTAAATGCAACTCAGAGCACCATAACATTTATGGAAAGTATTTCCGCATACGAGGTTGGTGTTCGCATTCTTCTCGATAACAATTCTATAAATCACTTGCAGATCACAAACATGAAAAGCGAGACCGGAACTCCAATACTTCTCCAAATCGGTACAAGTGAAAGCACGCAGGCATATGGGAATACAATCCTTTATACTGACTTATCTTGCGACACTGCATCTACTGCTATTGAAGTGAATTATCCGATCGACATCTCAAATGGCCAAGATCCCAACATGATGTTTCAAGTACATGTTGAAGGATCGGGAAGCATCGTTCACAACAATGGAAGTTATGGTTCTTTGGTGGCAAGAGTAAGCTCGGGTAAACTCGGCGCTTCGCTCGCCATTTCCCCCCCCGCATCGCCTCTTGTGTCGGGAACTGTTTACCAAAATACAAACACAATGCCCATTGCTATCTACCAACCAGCCTACGCGACAACGGCAGGAACAGCGGGTAATATTGCGGTTGCGCTTGGAGCCACGAATACCCCAAGTGCGATTTATACGAAGTTCATCTCTGGTGGTAGTAGTTCAACCGCCACCGTACCATGTAATTTGACTGTTCCTCCAGGATGGTGGTATTCATTTACGACGACTGGAGCGACATTGGCTAATGCGACAGTAATAGAAGGATAATGCTATAATTATTTACTCAAATGTGCCCCTTGTAGCGTCATAACAAGCGATACCCGCGCATTGGCGTGTGACGTTCCGTAGGAAACGCTGCCTCCTGCATCAATTAAAGGCAATAACCACTGTGGTGATAGCGTCCATTCGACGAGAGGGATATTCCCACTCAGGTTAATCGACACTGGCGTCCTTTGAGCGGCTTTCGCGGCTTCGATTTGCAGTACTGAAAAATATGCCTCTCCAGCCAAAACCCTTATGCCATGAACTTGATTATCTCCCTGCGGACCATAAATAGCGGCGAAATTAAGCGAAAGAATAGCCATGGATAGAGGTATGGCGATAGATTTTCGCAATGGCACCGCTTGAAACATATGTCCAATCGCCAAAGACAAGCCGATCAATGGTATAGAAAGATTATAATACGACCAATCATTTGAAAACGGCAGAACAGGAAGAAGGGCAACAATAAACCACGACAATCCAAGCGCCACGCCATTTGCAGAATCCTTGATGCGTAGGGTGAAAAATACGAGAAGCGCAATTCCACTAAGAATATATATGGTTAGCGCTAAAATGCTGGTATAATGCCACAATTCAGATGACCCAAGTGCATTATAGAATGTCGGAGTAATTCCAATCGAATCCACGGCAGATAACCAGGTGAGATGAAACCATTTGGATATCGAAAAAACTGTAGAGAATGCGCCTGCTGTGTGCAGCCCGGCAATAAAAACCCTAAAAATAATGTAAATGAAAAGTTCGATCCACAACACTCTCGTTTTAAACAGTGTATCGATGATGCTTTTACGACGGATCAGCACATAGTAGAGGGCTACCATAGCGGGCACGGTAATAGTCGTCTCGTTAGACATCAGACAGAGAGCAAAGAATATATATGATAGCCTATTTCGATCTTTTGCAACAGAATAGAGAACGAGAGCGGCGAGAAGTGTTGCGCCCGTTTCAGAAAACGCAGAAGCCCATGCTAATGAGGCATAATGCGTATTGGAGAACGCAAATATTGCTGTGCTGACTAATGCAATGGAGCGAGAATAAAAGATGAACATGAAT
>DAHWJX010000104.1:0-8762 GCA_027343965.1 Caryophanales bacterium
CACCAAGCGACTCTGTTCCACAAAAAAGGGCGTAGACATCTTTATCGTCCACAGGAACACTGCGCGTGTCGATACCCGTGATATCTTGCAACATTCGCAACATCGTCGGATCATCATGACCTAAAATGTCCAATTTCAGTAGATTATCATGAATTGAATGGAAATCAAAATGCGTTGTTCTCGTGTCTGTCGTACGATCATCAGCTGGATGCTGAATCGGACAAAAATCATAAATTTCATGATCATTAGGAACAATGATAAGACCACCAGGATGTTGGCCAGTCGTTCTTTTGATACCTGTGCAACCTGCAACGAGACGGGCAATTTCGGCATTTCTCAGTTGCTTTCCACGCTCTTCTGCCCACTTTTTCACGTAACCAAAAGCCGTTTTATCCGCAATTGTAGAGATTGTACCAGCTCGAAAGACAAAATCGGATCCAAATAATTCTTCCGTGTACTTATGAGCACGGGCCTGATATTCACCCGAAAAATTAAGATCAATATCAGGTACTTTGTCACCTTTAAATCCAAGAAACGTTTCAAAGGGAATATCTTGTCCATCCTTTTTCAAAGACGTCTTACAATGTGGGCACGCTTTGTCAGGTAGATCAAATCCGGATCCGATTGATCCGTCAAGGATAAAGTCAGAAAACTTACACGTAGGACACAAATAATGCGGCGGTAATGGATTGACTTCGGTGATATCCATTAAGGTAGCTACCAGCGACGATCCGACAGATCCACGAGACCCGACGATATATCCATCTTGCAAAGACTTCGTGACCAATTTGTGCGCAATCAGATAATTCACTGAAAAACCATGTGTAATGATACTTGTAACCTCTTTTTCGAGGCGTTCTGAAACGACGGTTGGCAATGTTTCACCATAGAGTTCATGCACTTTTTGGTAAGAAAGAAAACGTACCTGTTCCTCGGCACCCTCCATATTGGGCGGATACACGCGATCAGGAACCGGACTGATCGATTCGATGCGCTCTGCAATCCGTTGTGGATTATCAACAACCACTTCGTGCGTCCTATCACCTAGATGCGCAAATGCTTGCAACATCTCTTGCGTCGTTTTAAACGTCAAAGCAGGCTGAACGGTACGTGCCGTTTCCTTTTTGATAGAACTTTGCAAAATAATCTCACGAAATACAGCATCTTTGGGTTGGAGAAAGTGAACATCGCCTGTGGCTACGACGGGTAGGCCTACTTCATCAGCTAGTTCCACAAGATAACGGTGATAATGCAGCACCTGATCGAGCGAACTAATCTCCTCACTATCCAGAAACGCCTGATAATGGTCAGATGGTTGGATCTCGACAAAATCATAAAAACGAAGCATAGAAACAAGATCCGATCGCGACTTACCTCGCAAGATGGCCTGAAATATTTCACCCAATTTGCATCCCGTACCAATCAGCAATCCTTCCCGATGCTCTTGAATCAAATTCCTCAACATGCGAGGTTCGCGATAAAAATAATCCAAGTGCGAAAAAGAGACCAGCTTATACATGTTTTTAAGTCCGGTCGGGGAAGTTACCAAAATTGTAGTATGATATGGCCTGCCCTTTGTAAAATCCGTGCTTGAAAAGCCGAACTTAACTAAGTGTTGGAGATGATCGATCGCTGTTCGCTCTCTTGCTGTTGCAAGCAGTTTATAGAACACTCTGCCAGTAGCTTCAGCATCAGCCAACGCTCGATGATGGTTAACTAAAGAAATATCCCATTTTTGTGTTAACGTCTTTAGCCGGTGATTGCGGTCCTGCGGAAAAAGTGTTCTCGCCAATGCCAAGGTATCGATCGTTGGGTGCTCAAACGCAGCCAAGCCAAGGTGCTTGGCTTGCACATCCAAAAAAGATAAATCAAATTCGGCATTGTGAGCAACCAAAATAGCCCCATCACAAAATTCTTGAAAACGCGGCAATACCTCTGCGACAAACGGTTCATCCCGCACCATGTCGTTCGTAATCCCCGTAATTTCTGTGATTTTTGCGGAAATCATTTGCTTGGGATGAATAAGTTGAGCAAACGAATCAATGACTTCCCCGCCACGCATTTTCACGCCAGCTATCTCAATCAATTCATGTTCTGCCGCAGATAGCCCGGTCGTTTCCGTATCAAAGACGACATAGATTGTCTTGTCATCAAGCATTTGTTCTGTTGCTCGGTAAACGATTGTCTGCCCTGCATCAATCATATTCGCTTCAATACCATAAAGGATTTTAACTCCGTATTTTTTACCAGCACTCGCCGCTTCCGGGTAGGATTGAACAACGCCATGATCGGTAATGGCTACCGCCTCATGACCAAATTCAGCTGCCTGTCGCACAAGATCAGTTGCCGATACAACGCCATCTAGAGCGCTCATTTGTGTATGTGCATGAAGTTCAACCCTTTTCAGAGAAGCCGTATCCAACCTTTTTTCAGGTTCATAGGACGTCATATCCGTAATCAATAATGCCAATTCCTTCATATACGTATCAAATTGAACACTACCTCGCACGATCACATACACACCATCTTGTAATACGCTGACGTCTTGCTCCTTTTTACCCTGTCCGCGCAAAAAGACTTTGCACGTTATGGAATCCGTTTCATCCGTCACATGAAATTGGATAAGTTGTCTGCCGCTATTCAAATCTCGCATCTCAAAGCCAAAAACCCTCCCAGCCACGGTGACCGAACGCATTTCATCTTGTATATGTTGAATGTCTGTAGGACTCTCTTCAATGACCGATCCGAATTGAAGTCGATTTTGATTAACCGAAGGAGACTCTTTTGCCTCACTTGTAACGATCTGTTGTTGAAGAGCCACGTATGTTTCCTGATCCATGGATGTGCGAAATTCCTGAACTAGATTGTCTTTTTGTGCGGTTTGCGCCACGTGAACTGTGATGACTTGTCCGGTCAAGGAAAGCCACAAGAAACTCAACTTACGATCTAGCGCTCTTTGCATAGCCAATTCGACAGGGGAACTGATCGACAAGGTAACTAAACTTAGATTCTCGAACCTAAAGGATGCCTGGTTGAGCAACGGTTTCAAAGCCTTGTCCCGCAAAGTAAGCAACCACAAACAGGCGCCAAAGGTCGTGACTTGTTGAACAGGATCAGACACATCCCGCTGTGTTTTAATGACAACCTCAACAAAAGTGAACTGCTTGTCAAGCGCATGGAGCCCTATGACCTGTTCCCAGACAGAGCGACCATCTTGTGGGTTTACATGAATTGTAATAACTTGTTTTTTTGTGGATACCACAACATGACTTGTTTGTTTCACCAATTCTTGCATCCATACCGCTTCTTGCTCCAGTAAAAACGCAGGCGGCACCGCTTGAAAAGCCGTCGCCTCCTGCGTTGTGCCGCTCGCTATGGCATTTATCTCAAAACCGTCCGTTTGCAAAGGAATCCCCGCCTTTTACCAAAACACACTACATATTAAAACATTTGCGCCACATCAAGGTAGGTTCGCACTACCATTAACGTAATGATAAGCACAAACCCGATAGCATGAACCCAATATTCTTTGCGTGGGTCTATGGGACGACCACGTAAAAATTCGACAATCAGCAATAAAATTCGACTCCCATCCAAAGGTGGAATCGGCAAAAGATTAAGAATTGCCAGGTTTAAACTCAGAATCGCCGTCAAATTAAGAAGCTGTAAAATACCCAATTGTGCCTGTTGGCCAATGACTTGCACAATTTTCACTGGACCTGCTGTATCTTTGACAAATGAATTGCCATGCGAAAACATGCCTGCAAAGGCATTCGTGATCATCTGCGAATATTGTCCAGTCTGGTATACGCTATTTGTTATGGCCCCCCATAAGCTGTGGTCAATCACAGGAGTTACACCAATAAATCCGGTGCCATCCGAACGTTTTTCCGGCGTGATCACTAACGATTTATCTACACTACCACGGTCCACAGTGATGTCAAGAGATTGCTTAGGATGGCTTTGAATCTCTGTAACAAAAGTCATCCAGTTTTGCACAGGTTGATGATTGACAGCGACAAGAATGTCACCCGACTTAAGCCCGGCATGCGCAGCCGGAGAACCCGACTCTATGGACGCAAATTGCGGCGGTGAAGAAAACGATCCCATAACGCCGAGTATTACGGCAAATAAAACGACCGTAAGAACCACATTCATGAGTGGCCCAGCGAGAGCGATAGCCATCCGAACCCAAATCGGTTTTTGATTCATTTGTCGATCAGGTGGAGCAATAGCTATCGTATCCTTACCTGTCGCAAGAAAAGACTGTTTCGAGAAGGCGTAGCTATGAATGCCTTCCTCAGTTTGCAGGGTCACTGTAAAAGATCGCATCGTATCGATCGCATGAAGGTACCCTACTACTGTGGCATCACGAACGTCCTCACGATCTCCGATCAAATCAACCTGCTGTGCTTGATCGAGCCGTATGGCAATTGGTTCCCCCATCTTAAAGTACGTGTCTTGCGGCATCTCACCAGCTAGCATCACGTACCCACCCAAAGGAAATAAGCGAATAGAGTACTCTGTTTCACCGCGCTGAAACGAAAACAATTTCGGTCCAAAACCGATTGCAAAACGGTAAACGAGCACACCCGCTCGCTTGGCTACGATGAAATGCCCGAATTCATGGATCATAACCATAATCACAAACACCAAAATAACGGCGACGACCGAACGAATACCGCCAGCTAAAACCGCACCGATCACAAACATTGTCCCCTCTCCAACACGAACTCCATCGCTTGCCGGCGTGCCCACGCATCAGCAGAGAACACTTGCGAAATATCGTCAATAGGTTCACCCTTGTGCCGATCGATCACCCGCGCTACAACCTCAACGATATCAAGAAAGGGTAATTCGTCACGAAGAAAAGCGCCGGCTGCAACTTCGTTCGCTGCATTCATCACAGTTGGGTATGTCCCACCTGCCCTACCGCAATCATATGCTAAAGCTAACGCTGGAAATCGTCCGCTATCGGGACTTTCAAAAGTCAACTGTGAGAGAGTAGACAAATCCATACGCCTAAATGGGGAAAATCGAGGTGTCCTGCCTTGAAATAATGCAAATGAAATCGGAATTCGCATATCTGCCGCCCCAAGTTGTGCAAGCACCGCACCATCTTGGAATTCCACCATCGAATGAACAATACTTTGTGGGTGCACGATGACATCTATGGCGTCATACGGCATTGAAAACAGATAATGTGCCTCGATAACCTCGAGACCCTTATTCATCAACGTAGCTGAATCAACCGTGATCTTTGGACCCATCCTCCACGTCGGATGAGCCAATGCATCACCAACAGTTACGCGCTGAAGTGCCTCTCGCGAATATGTCCGAAAAGGTCCTCCTGAGGCAGTGACGATAAGTCGTAAGACTGCATCAGCCTGATAACCCAATAAACATTGCGCAATGGCCGAATGCTCGGAATCAACAGGTAACACAGAAACGCCAGCGGATTTAGCTGCAGTCATCACCAAATCGCCAGCTGCCACCAAGGTTTCCTTATTGGCTAAAGCCACATCACATCCCGCAGCAATAGCTCGTAGGGTCGGTCGAATACCAACAGAACCAACTAACGCATTCACGACAATCGCGCCGGGTTCTGCTGCAGCAACATCACTGTATGCATCGTCTCCCCAAAGCACCTCAAGTGTAGGGAAAGCACGGACAACCTTGTCCCTGTCTTCCACGGAATGAACGACAACGCACTTTGGATCAAATTCGCGAATCATTTCCATTAATTCTGTGACGCGGCCATACGTCGTCAAGGCGCTGACCGCAAATACATCGCGATTCTCGCGAATCACATCGAGTGTTTGCGTACCAATGGAACCTGTGGCCCCAAGGACCGTTACCAATCGTGCCACGAAATATCCATCCTTTCAATAATGCACAAACAGCCATATGATCAAATGATACGCGATCGGCGCGGCAAGGAGCAAGCTATCAAAACGATCAAGCAAGCCACCATGTCCAGGCAATATCCAACCAGAATCTTTAACAGCGTAATGACGCTTTAACGCAGATTCAATGAGATCACCAAGTTGTCCTGCAATGGACACCACAAAGCCAAGTAAAGCATAACGCCAAGCGTGCGCAAACAGCGGCCCCACGAATACCGCTGCACCGATAGGCGTCGCCACTGTCGCCAACAACAATCCGCCAACAGCCCCAGAAACGGTTTTTTTCGGGCTCACTTCAGGAAGAAGTTTTCGCCCCCCAAGAGCTCGTCCAACAAAAAAAGCGCCTATATCTGTTGACCAGATCGCAAGCAAAATGGTCAACACCAAGCCTAGCCCATGTGACAATTGCCGAACGTCAAGCAATGTGCGAAAAGCATAACTTGAATATAGTGCGCCTGCAAACAGCACTCCAGCTGCGGTAAATGAAAATTCTTTACGGCGAAAAATCGTGATAATTAACAACGCATAAAATAAAACGTACCAAAAGCGTTCAAAGGACGGCCAAAGCACAATCAATGCTGCAAAGACAATGGCAACAATGCTTTCTGCAGTCAGCAAGCTAACTTTCATCATAGACCCGATTTCAAGTACGCTGACCGCTGCGATGACGGCAAATAGGGCGGCGAGATAGTACCCACCGAGCCAATTCATAGATAGTACCAATGCCGCTCCCAAAAGTCCCGTCACGACGCGTTGACGAAGCACGCTGTCACCTCATTTTAGTCCGCCAAAACGGCGCTCTCGCTTGCTATAAGCTAAAACAGCCTCATAGAAGTGCGCCTTGGTGAAATCCGGCCACATGTCATCGATAAAATAAAGCTCAGCATAAGCAATTTGCCATAAAAGAAAGTTACTTACCCGTTGATCACCTGAAGTACGGATCAATAAGTCAGGATCGGGAACACCATGTGAAGATAGACAATGACTAACAACTTCTTCTGAAATATCCTCAGGTTCTAACGTACCATCTTTGACTTGTTGTGCCAAGTGATGGACAACATCCACAAGTTCAGCACGACTGCCATAGTTCAAAGCAAACTGAACGACCATACCGCCATTATCCTTCGTTCTTTCTATGGACTTTGCAATCGTCCTTTGCGTATAAGATGGTAATTTTCTCGTATTACCAATGAACAAAACACGGACATTACGTTCAACAAGTTCATCCATATCAGCCCGGAAAAATTCTTCAAGCAAATTCCATAGGTACTGAATTTCCGCCCTCGGCCGCTTCCAATTTTCGGTTGAAAAGGCGTATAACGTAATGGCTCCAATGCCAAGATCATCAGCGGCTCGAATCGTGTCACGCATAGCAATCATACCTGCATGATGCCCCGCCGCGCGAGGCAGACCGCGAGCATGCGCCCAACGGCCGTTACCATCCATGATAACGGCCACGTGACGAGGTAAACGAGAGGGATCGATCTCCGTGGTGAATCCACCGGATTCGGGTTGTGCAGCACCCCGAAACAAGGACTTCCAATCTGGAACCATAAAGGCGCCCTCCACCCGTTTAAACTTCGAGCAGTTCCTTCTCCTTTACAGCAAGCAACCGGTCAATCTCAGCCACCGCATGATCAGTGACCTCTTGAATTTTTTCCTGCAGTCGCCTACTCTCATCCTCTGACAAAAGCGACTGTTTTTCCGCCTTTTTCACTTCATCATTCACGTCCCTACGAACATTGCGAACCGCAACACGACTCTCTTCGGCAACTTTCCTGATATACTTTGTCAATTCTTGACGTCGCTCAGTAGTCAACTGCGGCACATTCAGACGAATCACAGAGCCATCCGTGTTCGGCGTTAAACCAAGATCACTTTTTTGAATGGCTCGTTCAATAGAAGACAATGTACCTTTATCCCACGGTTGAATAATCAGTAACCGTGGCTCAGGCGCAGTGACACTCGCCATTTGCGTAACCGGCGTAGGTGTTCCATAGTAGTCCACAATGACCTTGTCGAGCAACGCTGGATTGGCCCGCCCCGCTCGAACAGCGGCAAGTTCTTTTCGCAAAGACGTTAACGACTTATCCATTCTTTCTTCTGCTGCTTGGATGTGCTCACTCACACATCATCCCTCCTCACGATCGTACCGATAGCATCACCGCGTACGGCCCGTAAGATATTTTCACGTTCTGAAATGGAAAACACAAGAATCGGAATGTTATTATCCATGCAAAGCGAAGTTGCCGTCGCATCCATCACACCAAGATTACGTGATAAAACGTCCATAAAGTTGAGTGATTCATACTTTTTGGCAGCCGGATCTTTTTGCGGATCGGCCGTATATACACCATCCACACCATTTTTAGCCATCAATATAACTTCAGCTTCGATCTCAGCCGCACGTAACGCCGCCGCCGTATCGGTTGAGAAAAACGGATTCCCCGTCCCGCCTGCAAAGATAACCACTCTGCCTTTTTCTAGATGGCGAATCGCACGACGACGAATATAAGGTTCAGCTACTTGCCGCATTTCAATCGACGTCTGGACACGCGTCACGACATTCATGCGCTCCAAAGCATCTTGCAAAGCCAATGCATTAAGCACGGTGGCAAGCATCCCCATATAATCAGCGTGAGCACGGTCCATGCCCTCACCGCTAGCAGCTACACCTCGCCATATATTACCTCCGCCAACAACAATCGCAACCTGAACATCAAGCGCGACCACTTCGGCAATTTGCTTAGCGACAGATCGAATCATATCGGACGAAATGCCAAAGCCACCGTCGCCCGCCATCGCTTCCCCGCTCAGTTTTAGTACAACGCGGTGGTACTTGGTCGTTTCCATCCC
>DAHWJX010000122.1:0-15479 GCA_027343965.1 Caryophanales bacterium
GTTAGGGTATACGGAAGTGCAGTCCAGCCAGCCTCAAACCATCGTGATGCGAAAGACGTTAGCACCGTTGGCTGGTACAGGTGCTACCCCTTCTATCAATACGCAGGCCGCTCCGCCTGTGGTGTAATGAAAATGAGGTGGCGTTGCTATTTGCCCGCAAGGGTAAGTGACAGCGCCACCTGATGGGTTTACCAGTACCAAGGTCCTAGAGCGGCAATCGCTAGCCATGGCAGGAAAAACAATGGAAACAGCCAAAATACTTGTTGTGCATCCATGTCGTCTTTTGTGCTTAACGGTGTTAAGGCTACAGAGGCGCCTGCTTTATTATAGCTAGCTGGGCCCATGTTGTTTATCCTCCGTAGGTAACACCCTTCATAGGTAACATGATGCAAGATTCCATAGTGTGGCTGACCATAGGCATGCACGCAGACAGGTTGCCCAACCATGCCTGCCGCTTGATGATAATAGGGATGCATATACCACGATCTCCTTTCTACCTCGCTTTTGTGTTCCCCTTATTAGTCCATGCGTAATAGCCCGTTTGTGACCCGGTACAAATGATCAAAGTTGTGTTGTTATAAGCCTAAGTTTGGCTGTATATCGTGACCCTGGACATGATTGACGAACAACTGAGTCTAATTTTTTATGTGCATATACACGTAATGGGAAATTGGGAGGAATTCATGCCACTTGAGGTGATCCGACGTATCGATGGTTTTGGTGAAGATCAGGAGACTGCCGCACAATTTGTGATGATTTCTCGAGGGACAGTACAGAGGGTGCTCCAAGAGGCACATCACAAGATTGCGTTTGCACTGGTAAACGGTATGCAAATTTATTTGCAAGGTGGTAATTATGAGGTAATAGTGCGGGATGCTGAAGTAGCGAAAAGGCAGATGCACGATGATGTTTTACTAGTAATCGGGATGAATCGGATGAGCAGTTATCTTCCTTAGGTTATCACTTAGTAAAGGGAGCGAATAGAATGAACGAAGTAGTAGCTGGGGTGGCTCAACAAGATCAAGTATCGCAACATTTTGGCCGCAGTGCAGGGTTTTATCGGTATGAGATTGTGGATGGCAAGATAACAAGCGATCTGTATGTAAGTGCGATCGATCATCAACATGATGGTATGGTTGGCTTCTTGTTAGAGCAAGGCGTTGTCATCGCTGTCATCACTGGTGGCATCGGAGCGCACGCCGTTGAACGTTTGGTGATCCTGCGTGTCACGTCCACGGTGGTGCAGGGCACGAGCATGGACATGGCGGTGGATACTGCTATTTATGGTGGGATTAGGGGTGCTGGCTTGGATGCATTCTAGGGCAGCATGAGGCGATTTTTGGCTTTACCAAACTTGCTAGAGGCGAAAATGGCAACGGTAGAAATGACTTAACTGAAGTGCGATCGCCATGAACCACTGTTGGAGCTATGTGACCCTTGGGAATTACCACCAGACAGCTTTGCCAATAATGTGTTCTACAGTATCCTTAACCAGGTGTTCAGGCTTATTAGGAGTTCTTAAAGTCATTCGGGGAAGTAAACCAGACGGCATGGCTTATATCCCCCGTTCGTCTCAAATTGACCTAGTAGGGGTACGATACGCCACGTTGTATGGTGTATTTGACAGTAAATTAGGTACATATCGTAATAAGCTACTTGACCTGGCTAATTTCTTTGTGTGGCATTGTATATGTGTCAGCAAGTATCGTGCTGGGTGGGAATTGAGCAGCAGGGTGACAATATCACTGACGAACAGCAGAGACTGTGGAGGTCATTGTTGTCCACGATGGCACATGGTATACTATAAGTCGATCTAAATTATGCGTGCACCCGTAGCTCAGGTGGATAGAGCGGTGGTTTCCTAAACCGCGTCTTGCGGGGGTTCGAGTCCCTCCGGGTGCGCCAAAAAATGCAGTAAGGACGCGGGTTCTCAGTCATCTGAGTGCCCGCATTTTTTGTTGAAAACATGAAGTTGCATATCAATTGCAAATCAGTGACTTTGTTCTAATTGATTGACCATTGTATTTGCTAAGTTAGTTTTGGTTCTTGCGAAAGTTTGGTGAAAGGTGCGTACAGTGATGTATCGTCGTCGACCCATTTCTACACCGATGTCATGGCTAGGCGTGATAGAGCACATGGGCACGTAGTAAATCGAAGCTAGCCCTTCCATATATCTGACGCTTCAACGTTTTCAATCGGTTGACCTGTCCTTTCAGTTGCCCAGTGCTGTTGTGCATTTCGGTGAGGTCATGAAAGGATACACACATTCCCTGAATCCATTAATCGGAAACGGTTTCCGTGGATGTTGGAAGTGAAAAAATACGCCGCACATTGCGATCATTCTTATAAAGATACAAAGTTGTGCATGCCACTGGCAGACAGGCCGTACAATTTTGGCACCCGTTTTCACAACTATCTCTATGATGAACTGAATCTTGATTATATCTACAAGGCGTTTACCACTAATAACTTGAAGGATGCCATAGCTGATATTCGTGCGTTAGGTATACGGGGTTGTGCAATTTTTAATTCGCTACGCCAAAGAGCGAGAGAAAAGATCATCATAGGAGCGGAGGTGGCAGTGATTCGGGGTTTGGAACAATATGTTAAACATCTGTAACCAAGGAAATCAGGACTTCCAACGCTCTCATCAGAAGTCCTGATTATGGTGCGTTACAGAGAAATATTGTTAGAGTGGTTCGCTTTAATCGCGCGATCCGGATGGTGAAAAAGTAATACGGCGATGACAGATGAAAATGCGAGTATGGCAAGCAGCCAAAATGCTCCTGTAAAGCTACCTGTGGATTTGACGACCCATCCTGTAATGGTTGGTGAAATAAAACCAGCAATGGCAAAAAACGTATCCATGACGCCGAGTGCCGTTCCTGTGCGCTCCCGAGCAACGTCTACATTAATCGCATAAAATGTAGAATTCGCGCTCATGCCAAATGCAACGGCTAAAGAGATGAAGATAAGAGTCACCGTAAGGCTGTGTGTGTAAATCACGGGAATCACACAAATGGCAGCTAACAGTTGGGAAATCCATATCGGATGAGAGCGAGCCTTGCGCAGGCTTCCCGTTTTTTTCAAGATCGCATCAGACAGATACCCAACCGTCCACAATAAAATGGCTGCTAATAGCCAAGGCAAGATACTAAACAGACCAACCGAGCTCAGATTGAGATGGTATTGGGTTCCTAAATAGGACGGCAACCAAGTCATGAAGAAAAATAGATAATAGCCAAAAACGAAGAAGGACCAATCGTTGGCTAGAAGTGTTGGATTGGAGAGCAAAAACTTCCATAATCCTTGAACACTTTTCGCTTGTTGCTTGCGAATCGTTTTTGCATCTTGATTTGGTTCTCGTAGTTCCCCGTTGCGGATGTGGTTCAACTCGGCTCTATTAACATGCTTACTGTGTTCGGGAAAATCGCGAAATAGCAAGAGCCAGATAGGAACCCAAATAAGCCCCAATATACCTAAAATGACAAACATCCAACGCCAAGAAGTATGGATGATCAGTTGTGTTACGATCGGTGCACCAATGGCCAAAGCTAACGGAACAGCGACGAGGGAGTTAGAAAGTGCTATTGCACGTTCATCCTTGGATAGCCAATCGCCGACAGATCGGTTAATGGCAGGGAAGTTTGGCCCTTCTGCAATGCCAAGAATAATACGCATAAGGTAAATCATCACAAACCCAAATGCCAATCCCGTGAGCCCGATGGATAGGGACCAAAGCAAGGATGATAAGAAAAGTACGAGACGGGCTCCCTGACGATCGACCCAGATTCCCCCAAAGAATGTCATAATCATATAGCCGATCCCGAAAGCGCCAAGAATCAAACCAGACTGAGCGGAGTTTAAGTTAAATAACTTGGCGATGCCCGGAATGGCGTATGATATGGCCGATCGGTCGATATAATTAATGACCGTGATAACAAATAAAAGTCCGATGATAACCCAGCGATACTTTGTTGCTGTTTGCATGATAGCCTCCCCTTTTACTTCGATTTGACAGCGCTTTCAAAAAATAAGACTAAGCGCTTGTAGTTCATTGTAATTATATGAACCATACATGTCAAAAAGGAGAGTTATGATAAAATAACTATGGAATCGTAGTTAGTGTGAACTCCATTTATAAGAGTAGTTTGAACGAAATGCTAGTCAACGCCATATAGAGGCCAAATGACATCAAGATCCCGGAAAGAACCCATACGATGTATTTGTAGATCCCACGCATACGCCACTTCTCAGGAAGGGCTTTTGCTTCAAGGACGAGTAAGAATCCCAAGACAATGGGGAGAAGCATGGCATTCATGACCTGTACGTCTACATTTAATTGAATGAGGTTGACGCTGGCAATTACTAAGATGGCTCCGCCAATGTGGGCAAGTGAGTAGATGCAATAAAACCATTTGGCTTCCTTAACTTTGTGGTTAAGGCTATGTTTGAAACCAAATGCTTCGCCAATTCCCCATGCGCCAGCGATGGACACGACTAATGCGGCGACGAAACTTGCACCGATCATCCCCAATCCAAAAATTACCTTTCCACCTACAGAACCTAGAATTGGGGTTAAAGCCTGCGCGATTTGTTGTACATTATTCAGTGATTGGTTCGGATGGATGCGTCCAATCGAGGCAGCCGTGACTACAACTACAGCTAACATCACCAACTGGGTGACGATAGAACCAAATAAAGTATCTTGTCTTGCGGCCTTTAGGTGTGAGGTGGTCAGCCCTTTATCAATGACTGCACCTTGCTGGTAAAATACCATCCAAGGCATGATGACGGCTCCGACATTAGCGGCTAATAAAAAGAGATAATTACGATTTTGCAGCGGCATGTGGGAAAAGCCATGGGCAATCGCAGATAAACTGGGATGGGCCATAAACATTGCAACGAAAAAAAACAATTCAAACAGTCCGACAGTGATACCAATGCGTTCTACTCGTCGATAACTACCAGACATGCCAATTACAATAAGCAAGATCGTAGCAAACACGACACTGATCCACCCAGGGATACCAAACAGCTCACTCACACCAGCAATTCCCGAAAATTCTGTAACCAAGGCGCCGATTGAAGCTAGAAAAAGCGTAGCAACAGAAACGATAGCCCATTTTATACCGAAGTGATCCCGAATCAACTCCCCATGCCCTTTGCCAGTGACTATCCCAAGCCTGATAGTCACTTCTTGAACGAGATACAGTATGGGCATCAAAATGAGTTGTGGTAACACCATTTTATATCCCCATTGGGCACCAGATTGCGCAGCTGTAATGATGCTTCCGGCATCTGTATCGGCCAGCATAACGATGAGACCAGGGCCAAGAGTAGCTAAAAATAGCCAGATGCGCTTTGAGCTAAAGCTGGAGGTTTTACGAATCACGACTTCTTCAGACATAGGCTAGCTCCCATCGTCAAGCGCAAGAATGCATTGACCTCTTTTGCCGACTTTACTAGCCATCATTATATGGTTAGGTGATACTAATTACAATAGTTTGTAATAGCTAATTTTGTGCTTGATGTACTGGTACAGATGTATAGTATAATCAAGCTTAAGGAAAATCGGGCAAATGATCTTTGGAGCGTGGTAGGTATGGCCAAGACACATGGAGTAGAAGCCTACTTAGTGGCGATCTACAATCTTGAAGGCGAAGATGGTGTTGTTCTTTCGTCGCATGTGGCCAACTATTTACGGGTATCTCGGCCGACCGTAACGCAAACGATACGTCGCTTGGTATCTCTAGGGCTTGTCGAATCCGGTGCAGGTCGAGGAATCGTGCTAACAGAGAATGGCCGGATACGAGCGGAACAGGTTATCCGTCGCCATCGACTTTTGGAGTGTTGGTTGCATGATGAATTGAACATCGGTTGGGCAGAATCGCACGCGGAGGCTGATCGATTGGAGCATGCTGTCTCGCCTCTCGTTGAAGAGCGATTGATGGAGAAGTTGGGTTTTCCGACGACGTGCCCCCATGGAAACGTCATTCCAGGCAGCGGGTACCGTCAGCCAAAAGGAAGTTTGTTAAGTGAGCATGCTTCTGGTGCAACTGTACAAATTCTTCGCATTTGCGAGCAAGCGGAAGATAATCTGGAACTGTTAACGTTATTTCATAACGCCGGGCTTGTACCGGGCGCCATGGTGCAAATTGTAGGACGTGAGGACATTCCCGGGCGCGACGTGGAAATGCATTTGATCATTGGCAAAGAGACATTACCTCTGATGAAAAACGCAGCAAAGTGGATTGTGGTTAAAGAGAAGTCGGCAATTTCGTAGTAAGGTTATGTGTTTGCCCTTGACAGGCCCATTGGTATTTACGGGGGTCTGTTTTTTGTTCTTTGCAATTGACCTATTTTTTTATTGCATATATAGTAATATATATAGATTTTAATATTTACAATGCATATGGAGTGGAGGAACGTTCGTTGTTTTGGTCATCAAGTGCGCTTGATATAGCCATCTTTGGGGTTGTCATATGCCTTTTGATGGGAACTTTTGTTGTGATTCATAAATCTTTCTTACTTGTTGCTAAGCTGACTGGTATTTTTGCATCACTTGGCTTCATCGTGGCGGGCGCTCTGGGATTGCTGAACCCCTATAGGTACATAGTTATAGGGCACGGCGTTTTTAATTTTACGACCTTAGCATTTCGGATGAATTCCATGGCAGGATTTTTTGTTTTGCTCATCGGTGTCGTGGGATTTGTCACTACGATCTATGGGCTCGGCTATGTTAAGGAATACGATGGACGTAAATCGGTACCCCTTTTAGTGGCCGGCGTTTTGATCTTTATCGCGACGATGGTCTGTGTTGTGATAGCAGGCAATGTGTTTACCTTTCTTGTGGCTTGGGAATGTATGTCGGTCATCTCGTTTCTCTTAGTTGTTTATGAGCATGAGCAACGCGAGGTACAAAACGCCGGATTTATTTACGTCGTTATGACGCATATTGGCACGGCTTTTTTAAGTATCGCTTTCTTAATTACAGCTCATTATGCAGGCAGTTTCTCCTTTGAGCAGATGGGCGCGACACCCATGCCGTTAGGTATGAAAACACTTGTCTTTATGTTCGCCTTTGTTGGATTCGGAACGAAGGCTGGTCTTGTGCCACTACACATTTGGTTGCCTCGTGCACACCCCGTTGCGCCAAGTCACGTATCGGCGCTCATGTCTGGTGTCATGATCAAGATGGCTTTGTATGGATTTCTTCTTGTTGTTTTTCGCTTTTTATCGAATGGTCCGCTTTGGTGGGGCGGGCTTGTCGCGTTTGTGGGCGCTATTACAGCACTTTTGGGCATTATTCACGCTTTAGGGCAACGGGATCAAAAACGAATGCTTGCTTTTAGCAGTATTGAAAACATGGGGATCATCTTTATGGGTCTTGGTATAAGCCTTGTGTTGCAATCTCTTCATGAACCGATGTTTGCAGCGTTTGCGCTACTTTCTTCTTTGATTCATGCGTTCAATCATGCCTTATTTAAAAGTTTGTTGTTCTTAAGCGCCGGCGCGGTATTCGCTGAAACCCATACGAAGAATATGGATCGACTTGGTGGACTTATTTTGCGCATGCCATGGACAGCGCTATTTACGTTGTTTGGTGCGTTATCGATCGCCGCGATGCCGCCGTTCAATGGATTTATTGGCGAATGGATGCTTTTTCAATCCGCTTTTAGTCTCGCTGTCTCGGCACACAATCCTTGGATTACACTTTTTGCTGTTTTGTTTATCGCCGCCTTGACCATGACGGGGGCATTTGTTGCTATGGCCTTTGTACGATCTTTTGGAATGACCTTTTTAGCTTTGCCACGAAGTGAGGATGCTAAAAAGGCACATGAAGTTCATGTTTCTATGCGCATCGCTATGGCTCTATTAGCTGGATTGTGTCTGTTGACTGGCGTGTTTTCGTCACAATGGATTGACCTGCTCAAACAGAGTTTGTCCACGATTACTGCGGCAAGTATCCCTACAAATGCCATGGATGCAGGCTTTTCTAGACTGGGCTCTAGCCACACCACACTTTCCATTCCTGCTGTGTTGCTAACAGCGTCTATAATAATTTTCCTGATTTGGTTCGTGGTGCGTATCATTGGAAAGCGGACAAGCATAGTTCGGCAGGATACTTGGGCGTGCGGTGGGACGCTTACACCAAGGATGACGTATACAGCAAGTGGTTACAGCAAACCTGTCCGGATAGCCTTTCAGAAGATTATCCAACCGTCGCGTTCACTTAATCTGACACAAGGGAGTTTTTATTATCCAATGCACTATGTGTATCAAAGCAAAGTGCGATCATGGGCAGAAGCTTTTCTCTATCAGCCCGTTTTGCGTTCCGTACTCTATCTAGCGCACCTCATTCGTCGCATACAAAATGGTCAAGTACAAAGTTATTTGGCGTATTTGTTTATCACATTGATTGTAGTTCTTTTACTGGTGAAGTGAGGTGAAAATAGCGATCATGCATGCCATTGTAGAGATTGTTCAGGTTATTTTTCTGATCGGAGTCGCCCCTTTGATTCAAGGGATAATCAAAAAACTGAAGGCGATACTGCAAGGCCGTATCGGTCCTTCGATATGGCAGTCCTATTATGATTTGCGTAAGTACATGGCAAAAGATGAAGTCGTATCGACGCATTCTTCGTGGATTTTTCTCGCTACACCTTATTTGGTATTTACGGTGACGATCGTGGTGGTTGCTATGATTCCGATTTTTATGACCAACACTTTACTGAGTTTTACGGGGCAACTTGTGCTCGTGGTCTATCTATTTGGCGTGGCACGGTTTTTTACGGCACTGTCTGGCATCGACACAGGGAGTTCTTTTGGCGCCATGGGCTCGAGTCGAGATATGTTTGTGTCTGGATTGGCTGAACCTGTGTTATTTGTGACATTACTTGCCGTATCGTTGCCCATGCGAACGACCAATCTGACGTTGCTAACTGATCGTGCTGTGGCCAGTCACACCCTCTTTTTATCACCACCCTTTTATTTAGCCTTTTTGGCTTTTTTCATATTAGTTGTAACTGAGACCGGGAGAATTCCCATAGACAATCCCGATACGCACTTGGAGTTGACGATGATTCATGAGGGCATGTTGTTGGAGTATTCGGGGAAACGCTTAGGACTAATGCTGTGGAGTGCGTGGATGAAACAAGCGGTTATGTTCACGCTTTTGATCGACTTCTTTGTACCGTGGGGTATTTCCAGTCATGGTGTCGGTTGGACGCTTACGGGCAGTCTGCTTGTCTTATTTGTAAAACTTGTCATCCTAGCTATTTTGATGGCAGTTGTTGAAATGTCGTATGCCAAAATCAGGTTCTTTCGCATTCCACGGTTATTATCAGCTGCATTTGCGTTATCGATGATCGCGATTCTAACCGAGTATTTACTGTAAGGAGACAACAACGTGATACTTTTACAAGCTTTATCCATTGTATTGATCCTTAGCACCCTTGGGTTGCTCTGGATAAAACGCATTATCACAGCTATTAAGATTCTGTCGGCACAGTCTTTGATCTTGGGTTTGATGGCGTTCTTGATTGCGTGGCAAACGCACACAGTAGATTTGTATGTGATGGCAGCTCTTACGATTCTCATGAAAGCAATCGGCATCCCGTGGACTCTATCGTACACGATGCACAAAATTGGCGTTGCACGAGAAACAGAAAAACTGGTCGGACGCGAAATTTCTCTGTTGATCGGTGGTGGACTACTGACTCTTGGCTACATCGTTACAGCGCGCCTGCCGATCGCAGCAGGGGGCTTAAGCCGGGAATACCTGCCGATATCGATCGCGATGTTAATGATTGGACTGTTTATCATGACAACCCATCAAAAAGCGATTATGCAAGGTATAGGGCTTATCGTAATGGAAAATGGTTTGTTTTTAGTGGCTCTTGTTACTACGTATGGCATGCCATTTCTCGTTGATATTGGTGTATTTCTTGATGTATTTGTCGTTGTAATCCTGATTAGTATGCTGACGTATCGTATCGATAAGACATTTCAAAGCACGCACACAGAGAATTTGCGTAGGCTTCGGGGGTGAGTAAGTGATTGCATTCTTAGCCATAATTATACCAACGTGCACTGGATTTTTTGCCGTGTTTATCCGCCAGACGCGCCTGCGGGAGATGTGCCATCTAACGGGTAGTGTTCTGACGAGTCTGATTATCCTCGTGTTAGTAGGTGAGGTTGCCAAATCTGGATCCTTGACGAGTAAAAATCAGTTCTTCCATATAGATGCCCTGAGTGCTGTTATTCTTATAATTATTGCCCTCGTTAGTTTGACGACATCGCTACACTCGATCGGTTATATCCGTCATGAACAACAAGAGGGTTTGCTTCAGGATCGGCAGGTCAAGCAGTACTATATGTTTTATCATTGGTTTATTGCCACGATGATTTTTGTCGCTGTCGTTAATAACATGGGCCTTTTGTGGGTTGGCATTGAAGCTACTACGATCGTTTCTGCCTTTTTAGTGGCTATCTACCGAAAAGGGGAAGCTCTTGAAGCGACTTGGAAGTATCTCATGATCTGTAGCGCAGGAATCGCTTTTGCCTTACTTGGTGTCATCATCCTGTATGCCTCCTCCATGGCAAAGCTTGGTGCCAATAATCAGGTTTTAAATTGGACGGTTCTATCGAATTCGCATCTTCTGTTACAACCGGATCTTGTGGTTTTGTCGTTTGTCTTTATCATGGTTGGTTTTGGAACCAAAGTGGGACTTGCCCCTATGCATTTTTGGCTACCTGATGCACATAGCCAAGCCCCATCGCCCGTAAGCGCTCTTCTATCCGGTGTTTTATTGAATTGTGCCATGCTTGGGCTCATGCGTTTTGGTATCGTGGCGGAAAACACCTTGCATGGACAAATAATTCATCACTTGTTCATCGGTTTTGGTTTGTTGTCGGTCATTGTTGCTTTTCCGTTTATTCTTATTCAACAGGATTTTAAGCGTATGCTTGCTTTTTCTACCGTGGAACACATGGGTATAATCGCCGTTGCTTTAGGTATAGGTGGCCCTTTGGGTTATGCCGCAGCGTTGCTTCAGATGTTCAATCATTCTATGAGCAAATCTATGCTGTTTTTAACGGCTGGTAATGTCAATCAAAAGTACAAGTCAAAACAAATGCCGCGTGTGTTTGCTTTACTTCGGATTATGCCTTTTACAGGCGTTGTCTTTCTTATAGGAACGCTGGCCATTACAGGTGTACCGCCTTTCAATATTTTTACGAGTGAGTTTTCTATTTTCGTTGCTGGCTTTCGCCAAGGACATGCCGTACTAACGAGCGTTCTTATACTCTTTGTCGCTTTTATTTTTGCCGCCATGATGTTTCATGTGATGAAGATGCTCTTTGGAGCCGAAGCTGGTGAACGAATCACGCCAGGCGAAGTCAGTAGATGGTCTGTCGTACCACTCGTACTGCCTTTGATTTTTGTCATTGCGTTTGGCGTTTATATGCCCACGTTGTTTACCCAATTGGTGCACCATGCATCGATCATCTTAGCTGGAGGAGGTCATGTATGAAAACCACAGTTGTAAAGAGTTCACGACATGAATTGGCCAATGTTTGCCTGAATGTTCTTCACCAGCAAGGACGGTTTATCACGATGGTTGCATCCGATGAAGTTGAACGTGGCCTCGATCGATTCGTTGTGCGTTACCTTTTTGCAATAGAAGGAAAAACGGAGATCGTTCTTGTCGAAAGTGTTATTCCACAAGATGACCCAACGTACGCATCCGTTTCGTCATGGCTCCCCTCTGCCTCATGGGCTGAGCGAGAAGCGTTTGATCTTTTTGGTCTGCGTGCACTTGGACATCCTGATTTACGATCGTTAGTTTTGCATGAACACTGGCCTGAAGGAGTTTATCCCTTGCGCAAAGGCTATGCCGTGACACAGACGCAACCGCGGGATGTTTCTCGCGCGTGGACCTATCCAATGGTAGAAGGAGAGGGCGTCTTTGAGGTTCCGGTAGGGCCTATTCATGCTGGGGTGATCGAACCTGGCCATTTTCGCTTTCAGGTGATGGGGGATTCTGTGCTCCATGCTGAGGCTAAACTATTTTATACGCATCGTGGGATTGAAAAACGCAGTGAGGGTATGGGAATGACCCAAGGCTTACAGCTTGCGGAACGTATCTGCGGTGTATGCAGCGTGTCCCACGCATTGTCTTATGCGCAAGCCATTGAAAGTATCGCTCATACTGAAGTCCCTCGACGTGCCAAATTTCTACGCGTGTTGCTGGCAGAAATGGAACGTTTATATAACCATGTTGGTGACATTGGCAATATGTGTGCAGGTATTGGTTTCGCCTATGGGATCAATCATGGCGCCCGCTTAAAGGAACAACTCATGCAAATGCAAGACAGGATCGTTGGTCACCGGTTTTTACGCGGATCAATCGCCCTTGGCGGTGTGGCAAGCGATATTTCCGGGGAAAAATTTACGATAATAAAAACAACTATGCAACAGGTGCAAGTACAACTTACGGAGATTGTGGAGCAAATTTTATCGCATGACATCGTTATCCATCGTTTTTCCAAAACAGGTATATTGTCAGAAGGGGTGGCTCGCGAACTATCGGTGGTTGGCCCTTCTGCACGTGCTTCACATTGTGATATTGATGTGCGAAGAGACTTACCGTATGCGGCGTACGATGAATTGTCGTTTGCTGTGCCGACTTTAGAAGAAGGCGATGTGCTCGCGCGGTTCAAACAACGCTATCTTGAAGCGCAACAATCCTTCCAATTAATCGAACAAGTCATGAAGCGGATACCGCAAGGGGATATCTGTGTTCCAATTGGGGAATTGCCTCCCTATTCTTATGGGATCGGTATAACGGAATCTGCGCGCGGGGAAAACGTGCATTTTGTCATGATAGGTGAAGGGCACAAGATCGATCGCTATCGTGTGCGGTCAGCTTCGTATGCGAATTGGCCGGCGGTGCCGTTTACTATACCAGGCAATATTATTCCCGATTTTCCACTCATTAATAAGAGCTTTGAATTGTGTTACGCATGTTGCGATCGTTAGATTCGTAGGTTTATTGCTAAGTTGAAAGAGGGGATTACAATTGATTGCAGTACTTAAGAGGCTATGGAATCACGGGATTGCTACGATCCCAAAAGAAGAACTATTGCAGTTAGGCGATGGAGTACATGGTGAAAGTAGTGAAGTGAGATCCATTGAGCAGCGATTGCCTTTGGTGATTAAAAAGGTATTTGGTCGTTCGCTTCATATTCGACAGGTGGATTCAGGTTCATGTAATGGCTGTGAGTTTGAAATAACGGCACTGATGAATCCTGTGTATGACATTCAGCGATTTGGTATCGACTTTGTTGCATCACCGCGCCATGCCGATATGCTGTTGGTCACTGGAGGGGTAACGCGCAATCTTGAAGAAGCGTTGCAAAAAACCTATGAAGCGATGGCAAGTCCCAAAATGTTGGTCGCTGTTGGCGCCTGCGCGTGTGGTGAGGGGATACTAGGGCCGACTTATGCAAACTTGGGTGGTGTTGATAAAATTTTTCCTGTGTCTGTTTATGTGCCCGGGTGTCCTCCACGCCCTCAAGCCATTTTAGAAGGTATCTTGCGTGCCATTGAACGGGCTCATGAAGTAAAGTAGAGAGAAAGGAAGGGATGCCCATGCCACAAGAACTGCAAACGTTTAAGGCGGAATTTTTTAAAGCGTTATCGAATCCACTCCGGATTCGAATTTTAGAGTTATTACGAGATGGTGATAAGTACGTTCACGAGTTGCAAGCGCACATGGGAATAGACAGCGCGGTTGTTTCTCAGCAATTAGCGATCCTAAGAAATAGGAATATCGTGTTGGGCGTTAAGGATGGCACAAAAGTCATGTATTCTGTACGAGATCCTTTATTATTCGAATTGCTCGATATCACGAAACAGATTTTCAATCATAGTTTGAACCATACCATACAAATGCTTCAGGACATGAATCAATGAATAAGAGAGGGTGAAGGCCGGGAACAAATATATCTCGGCCATCGTCTTATAAGGTGAATTTGCTGGCGAGTTTGCTCAGATGTTCAGCAAGTTGCGAGAGATTCGCCGCGGATGAACTGATTTCCTCCATTGACGCCAATTGCTCTTCTGATGCTGCCGACACATTGTGTACACCAGTAGCGGTCTGTATAGAGACGTTAGAAATTCCCTCTATAGAAGTTACCAAAAGACCGCTATTATCGACAATCTGTTGGGTTGCTATTGAAATTTCCTCAACTTCAGTAGCAACGACATCAACCGCAAAGGTAATTTGGCTAAACGAATCTTCAGCGATGTGAACCTTTTCTAGTCCTGTATTGACCTCTATAGATACAGAATCGGTTACCTTTACTGCATCGGCCGTATCGGATTGGATCATGCTGATTTTTTGAGCTATTTGCTGAGCGGAGTAGGCAGATTGTTCAGCGAGCTTGCGCACTTCATCTGCTACCACCGCAAATCCTCTGCCTTGCTCGCCAGCACGCGCTGCTTCGATGGCGGCATTTAATGCAAGAAGATTGGTTTGCGAGGCGATTCCTGAAATGATATCGACGATATCACCGATTTGTTGTGATCGCTCGCCTAATTGCAGCACACTTTGTGCGAGGGATCGCACCGTTTCGTGAATGTGATTCATTTGATTCTTAACATCTTGCAGAGAACTTTGGCCGCTAGAAGCAAAAGTTGACGTTTCCTGAGCTACCAACGTCATTGCCTGCGCACTCTGGGCAATTTGATTGATTTGTTGGGATACCTGCTGCACAAGTTGATGACTTGCTTCCGTACTTTTTACTTGCTGGTCCGTCCCAGCGGCCACATCTTGCATCGTGTCTGCAATCTGTTCTGTAGCTTGACTTGTCTGTTCTGCACTAGCTGTTAGTTCCTCCGCCGAGGCAGCTACTTGCTCGGAAAATTGCCCAACTTGCGCTAAGATGTTTTGAAGTGAAATGCTCATGTCATGGATTTGATTGCTTAGATCCCCAAATTCATCATGGGATTTGATCAATACATCGTCCTCTATACTTCCTTCGCTGATCTTTGCGGTTGCTAATGTTAGTTTCTTGAACGGTTTTGTCAGTGAGTGAATAGATAAATATCCTAAAAAAACCCCGACAATTAGGCAAATGAGTATATCAATATATATATTCGTTAAGATAGTCTGAGAAATAGTGCTATGTTGCATGAGATGAGCACGTCCTAACGTTATGGCGAGCGCCCCAAACAGTAGTGCAGGCACGAGAGTAAGTGTGGTAAAACTCCATGCTAATTTGGTTTTGATTTTCATGAGGATCCCCTTTGCGCTAGTTTGCTCAAGTTGATTGTAACATGAATTATCACATGACAAAAGATAAGTGGGTTTCATCTATGTGATTATGTTAAAGAATTTTTACTACTTCAATTAAAAATGGAAGCGGTATACAATGTAGTTGTCTGGTATGTTTTCGTTATCATAGCTTGG
>DAHWJX010000123.1:0-32502 GCA_027343965.1 Caryophanales bacterium
CGCGGTGGTACTTGGTCGTTTCCATCCCTGACCCCCTAGTCGATCAACCTTTAACTTGAGCCATGACTTCTGCCACAAAATCATCTTGCCGTTTTTCCAAACCTTCGCCCATTTCATAGCGTGAGAACCGACGAACCGAAATGTTTTCGCCAATTTTACTGATCTTTTGTGCGACCAAATTAGCTATGCTAATCGAAGGATCTTTCACAAACGGCTGATCCAAGAGGCACAATTCACGCAAGTATTTATCAACGCGACCGCCAACGATCTTATCAACAACTGCCGCTGGTTTACCCTCATTTAACGTTTGTTGACGGAAAATATCCGTCTCACGTTCGACAACCTCAGCAGGAATCTCTTCACGACGCAAATATTCTGGCTTCATGGCTGCGATATGCATTGCGATATCTTTACACAAAGCTTTAAATTCGTCCGTCTTTGCCACGAAATCCGTTTCACAGTTCACTTCAACAAGAACTCCGATACGTCCACCCGCATGAATATAAGCTTCAACGACACCTTCAGCTGCAACGCGACCGGATTTCTTTGCCGCCGACGCTAAGCCTTGTTCACGCAGATGTTCAATTGCCTTCTCCATGTCACCATTCGTTGCTTCGAGCGCTTTCTTACAATCAAGCATGCCCGCTCCTGTTTTTTCACGCAATTCCTTGACTGCCGCAGCACTAATAGCCATATCGAATAAACCGCCTTTTCACATTTTTTATGTAAAAGAAAGGTGAAGGCACGGACCAACGCCCGGACTCCACCAAAGCTCATGATCACATGAGCAACTGTGCACAGTTATCCACTTAAGAAGCTGTCTCTTCTCCTTGCGCGCCTTCAATCATAGCGTCAGCCATTTTACCAGCCAACAGTTTAACGGCACGAATCGCGTCATCATTGCCCGGAATGACATAGTCAATTTCATCAGGATCGCAGTTCGTGTCAACAATACCAACAATGGGAATACCAAGTTTACGAGCTTCCGCTACAGCAATGCGCTCTTTGCGAGGATCAATGATAAACAACGCTCCCGGAAGCTTTTTCATATCTTTAATACCACCAAGGAACTTCTCAAGACGTTCTTGTTCTTTACGAAGCAAAATAACTTCTTTCTTAGGCAATACGTCAAATGTTCCGTCAGTCTCCATCTTTTCGAGTTCACGTAGTCGCTCGATGCGTTTTTGAATGGTCGAAAAGTTCGTTAACGTTCCACCAAGCCACCGTTGATTGACAAAGTATCCACCGCAACGAAGCGCTTCATCATGCACTGAATCCTGCGCCTGTTTCTTGGTGCCAACAAAAAGCAAGCTCTTACCTTCTGCGGCTATCTCACGAACAAAGTGGTAAGCTTCTTCCACTTTTTTCACAGTCTTTTGCAAGTCGATGATATAGATTCCATTACGTTCGGTGAAGATGTACTTATCCATCTTCGGATTCCAACGACGAGTCTGATGACCAAAATGCACACCAGCTTCTAAGAGTTGTTTCATTGATATAACTGCCATGATAGGCACCTCCTACAAGTTATCCCTCCGTTGCTTTCGACAAGTATCCCCCTGTCCTCGACAGACTTAGACACTCTCCAGCAACGTGCGAATTTGCACCATGAGATTATACCACTGTAGTCGCTCAGTAGCAAGCAAGACCATCTTATGCGTTAATGTTCGATTATGTGTTTGACAAGATCAATTTCACCGCGCCCGAGTTTCAACTCCTGCGCGATTTTTGCAGGATCGTCACCCAACTGCAGACGTTTCGCTACCTGTTGATATTTCGGCACCAAATCAGGAGAAGAAGGTTTCACAGGCGCGGGAGCTTTTGACGCAAGTAGATTGTCGACCATGCGAAAAAGTTCATCGTATTGATGCGTTAATCCAGTAATCTGATGTTGCATGGATAAAGCATCACGGTCAATTTTTTGTCGCAATTTGGCCATCATATCGATCACACGTTCATTTTCCTGCGCTATTTGATCTGCAAATTGCTCGAGCATAGTCACCATATCATCATCGACATGATTGCGTTTAAAATGCTTTTTGACAATGACGTAGTATGACAGAAAAACGCTAAGCAGGACACTGATCAGGACAATAGTCCCATAAATCATGTTATCACCCATCTATCCAAGTTGCTTTTGCCACCCGTGTTGTGTCAGTAAAATTGTACAACGATCGGCATTTTCTTCACAAACAAATTCGCCACAGTATCCATTAACACGAACACCCGGATACAGCAATCGTGCCACTTGCAAATACGGCTTTGATAATTCTGCCATCAGAGAAACTACAGTTTGTCGATCTTCCTCAAGCTCACGCAAGGTAGACAAGGCGTCATCCATAGTGGGACGCAACCGTGCAACAAGCGATTGCTGCTCTGCTGATAACTTCCCATGCTTTTTTAGTATCTCTTGAAACGCCAACATAGCTTCGTTCACTTTTTGCAACACTCGTTGCTTTTGAAGTATCTCATCTTCAATTTGGTGCAGACGGTTACCTAGCTCAGAGCTTGGTTCCAGTCGGATCACCGTTTTGGTCGCAAGTGGTGAGCCAATCACCCGGGCAAACACATGACTTGACGCTGTAATTTCCCCGCCCACAAGTAGGCCACGTTTGCCCGTGACTTGTACGGAGCGTCCTTTCACCACACTATGCATGATACTATCTGAAACAATCACATCGCCTTCGGCTGATACCGTAGCATTTTGCAAATATAACGCATGAATTGTCCCACCCGCCTCGATGTGACTATGATTCGCACCCTGAACCCCACCACGAACCACAATGTCTCCCTGTGCAATGAGCGAAGCTGCCTCGATGATCCCGTAAATTTCAATGTTACCCATGGCTTGAATACAAAAACCAGATAACACATTTTCATGGACCACGACACTTCCCAGGAAGTTGATATTCCCGGTGGAGAAATCTACATTATGAGCAACATGCAATACAGGAGCAATTGATATCTTACGATTATCTTGATAGAGAATTTGTCCATCCACGGCCGCAATAATTTCCGTTGCATCTGCACTGATCGTAGTTCCCTTGCTAGCTCGAGACCCTAATGCGATACGCACCGGTGGTTTGACAGGCACCGTTTGACCAAAAACATTCTTACCAGCTTGACCAACGATACCAAGATGGCGTTTAGCAAGTACCTGACCTGCCATAGCATTTTGTAAAATACCTAACTCCTTATAATCAACGGTGCCATCCGGTCGTTCCTGTGGAACGGGAGTTTTGTTGATTTCAAATAAGAATTCCAATTGATCATTCGTCGACGCCACAGGTCTATCGCCTTGTGCAAGTAGGATTCCATTAGCCGGACCACGCAAAGACGACAGGAGACGCTCAAGGGCATCTTGTGGAATGATTCCATATACGATTTGTCGATGTGCCAGAAGATCGAATATATCCTGAGCGGTATAAGAGCATGATGTATCAGGTGGCATCATGAAATTTCCCATAACGATCATATTATCATCGCTAATTTCAATATCTACATGACAGTTGTTTTCTAGCAGATCTTCTTGTCGCACAACGGCTCATCTCCGTATTTTTCATAGGAAGCGCTCTCCAAATTGTGCTGTACGGATCGAAAAAGCACCTGTGTCCGTAAACAATTCTACAGTACGACCGACACTGCCACCTACATCGGTAGCGACAATCGGAATTCCCATTTCATCAAGCCATCGACGTACCGCTTCAACATTGCGAGGACCGACACGAACGATATCTGAACCGGTGGTTAAAGCAAACATTTGTGCACCACCAGCGAGTTTTGCAATCATATGCCTTGTCTGTGCACCTGCGTCTTTCATCAGATTAATCACGTAGGGAATACCTGTATCCACATACTTGGCAGGCAATTCTGTCTTTCCACCACTTGCAGGTAGCATGACATGTAACAAACCGCCTATCTTCAGTCTGTGGTCATATAACGCTACACCAACACATGACCCCAGACCTAACGTTCGCAAAGAATCCCCCGACCCTGCCACCTTGGCGTCAGCCATACCCACCTTATACATCATGCCAACCCCTCAATTCCCAGGGCACGAACTAAGGCCTCCTGAGTTCCAGGATCAGGCAAAAGAAACAAATGAGCGTCTTCTCTAGCCATGTGATGATGAATCGAATTATGAATGATAAGAGCATAATTACCTATGGGATTGTCTTGTTGCAATCCTACGTTAAGTACAGCCTGGGCCATATCCACAGCCACAAGTGGTACGGATGGAAACATGGTCAAGTGTGTAAGATCTGTCAGCGATCCCAGGTAACTTGCCGCCATAATATTGCCAATTTCACCTAAAGCTGACATTTCTATTTCGCTAAAAGGCGCTAAAGCATCTTTCGATAGTTCGAGTAGGGCCATGAGTTGTTTTGCGGCAGAAACTGTTTGGATAAAAAAAATACTGCCTGTTACTTCCCCTTGCATGCGCAAGTAGACGCACGCGACCACTTGTTCTGGGCCACCTAAAATTTCGGTGACATCATCAAATGGTATAAATTCAACCCGCGGAACCTCCATGGTCACTCGTTGGCGCAGCATCTCTGATAAAGAGGTTGCGGCATGTGCAGCACCAATATTACCAACCTCTCGCAACATATCAGCGGCATTCCGATCTAAATGCACACCATTTCGCCAATCGCTTTGATCCACTTTAGACCCTCGCAATCTCCGCCGCCTGTAGCGCTTCGTGTTCCGCTAAAATATTTTCCAAGTTCAGCAAAATTAATAACTTATCTTTAAGTTTAGCCACACCTTGTAGATAGGCTATATCCACCGATCCGAATGATGCAGGAGCCGGTTCAAGCGAAGTTCGATCAATATCGGTAACATCATTAGCAGCATCAACGATAAAAGCGACATCTTGATGCAAAACATTCACCACGATAAAACGCGTATCAGATGTTTCTGCGGCAATAGCTAAAGCCAATCGTTCCCGCAAGTCGATAACAGGAATCACGGAACCACGTAGATTAATTACGCCTTTCACAAAGGAGGGTGCCTTTGGGACAAAAGTAATCGCTTGAACACGTTCAATCGAACGTACTTGCGCCACATCAACACCAAAGTCCTCTTGCGCCAAACGAAACACAATACACTTGATTTGTTCTTGCAACCTAGCTCCTCCTCATATAATTTTGTTTGCTCTAGTACTTTTCTCCTTTACCAAGTCAATGTCCTTCTTCCATCATCATCTTTCCTACACCTGACGACGCTTAGCGAATCGCTCCCAAATTTTTCGCAAACCACGAGGTTCATCAATTAGTAGATCACTTGGATGAAGTATAGAGTTTTTAGCCAGTTGGCGCACGCATTTTGATGCCATAGCACTCGGTTCTTTAAGGACAAAAGGAGTTTGATGATTAACCGCACGATTGACCGCATCATCTTCTAGAACGTATCCTAAAATATGAGGGGAGGTTTTCAAAAATTTCTGTGTTGCAAGGGTAAACTTTCGTGCAGCTTCAGTGGCCTCTAAGACGGACTGCGCACGATTCACAACGACTTGAATGTTTGGGAGTAGTCCACCTTTAGCCATCAGTTTTAGTAAAGAATAGGCATCAGCAAGCGCTGTCGGCTCGGGTGTCATCACTAATAGCATATCATCACAAAGTCCCATCATTTCTGTTGCATAACGGCTAAACCCCGCGCCAAAGTCGACAAAGATGCGATCAAAACGTCCTTGCACCGTGTTTAATTCATGCGCAAAACGCGCCATTTGCAAACCAGCCTCCCGCTCATCAAGCATAGTCCCTGATCCGCCTGAAACGATTTCCAATCCATGTGGAGCCATCGTCATGGCATGAATCAACGACACCGTACCTGCAAGTACATCTTCAAGGGAGTGGGCAGGTCGCAGACCAAGTAGTATATCAAGATTCGCAAAACCTAAGTCACCATCAATAATTAAAATGCGTTCACCCATCTGACATAAGGTCAGCGCATAATTCAAGACAAGATTGGATTTGCCCACGCCGCCCTTACCGCTTGCCACGGCTACGACTCGAGTCGATACGTGCTCACGTTTTGCTTGCCCCTGCTGTTGTTTGATGATCCGCCGCAACGTCTCCGCCTGATCGCCCACTTGTCATACCCCCTTTGAAAAGCGACGTCAAATGTTCTACATCGGCGACCATGAGATCATTGGGAACTTCTTGGCCAGTGGTGATGTAGGAAAGCGGTGTCTGCAATTCGTCGACTAAAGTTATTGCCAAAGACGGTAGTAACGCCTCATCACTTTTCGTCAAAAGCAGAGCGTGATAACCCATATCCTGTAAAATATATGCTGTTTCTTTTGCTTCTGCCAAACGCGACGTTAAACTAACAACAAGATAGATCAGATCAAACGGTATCCCGTGCACCAGTTGTTGCAATTCCTGTGCCTGCTTACGATCTAAAAAACTTCTTCCCATCGTATCAACAAGGATCAAATCGCAGTCTCCCAATGACAGAATCTGATCCTTTAATTCAATCGCATCATGCGCTACTTTAAGCGGTACATTTAGGATATCAGCATAGGTTTGCAATTGTTCTTTCGCCGCTACGCGAAAAGTGTCGATCGTCACAAGACCCACATGACGGCCATCACGTAATTTGGCCTGCGCAGCCAACTTCGCAATCGTAGTCGTCTTACCTACTCCTGTAGGTCCGACAAAAAGCACCAAACGATCACTCGCTTTAAGCGTGCGGCATGGTCCTGTTTGGTTAAAAACAGATGCCAAAAATTCATCAAGTACCTTCTGCAACGATATATCAGGTTCGTGTGAACGCCGCTCCGTAAACTGATCAACGAGTTTATGAAGTAGCTCCGTGGAAAAACCCGTCCTCGACCAATGAATCAAGACATCCTGCCATTCACTATCGAACGCTAATGATCCAGCCAATCCTTCAAATAACATGGATGATAGCATATTCTTAATCTGTTGCAATTCCTGAACAACATCGGGCTTTGGTACATCAACTCTTGGAGGCGTTTGTGTTTCAGTAAAAGGCGCTGATTTGCTGTCGGGTGCAGATTGCTCCACTGCTGCAAATACCTCATAGACAGTGAATCCTAACCAACCCGCAAGACCGGGTCGCCGAATTTTGCGTGAGGATAATATGATCGCATCAGGCCCCAGTTCCTGTCGAACCATGCCCATAACTTGCGGTAACGATTTTACAACAAACCGTTTGATAAACATCAGATATTCACCACCCCTCCACTTTCAATTGGCGCATCCGGATCAAGTTCCGCATAGGACAAGACAGACAAATCCGGTAAACCTCGCGCGAGGACGCGACGAATATGATTTCTTAGCACAGGTGAAACAAGGAGCACAGACGTTTTGCCAAGGCTCGACAACCGAGACACATGATCACTGATTCCTTTTATCAATTGCTGTGCGAGACGTGGATCCAAAGCCAGTTGAACCCCTCGATCGGTCGCTGACATATGTTCTTGAATCCTGCGCTCTGTCCCTTGACTAAATGTAATGGCGCAAATCGCATCGGATCCCGTGCGCACTTGTGATGTAATTTGTCTACTCAATCGTTGCCTGACATACTCCGTTAAAATATCGGCATCCTTTGTCGTTGAAGCAAAATCGGATAATGTTTCTAAGATCGTTGGCAGATCCCGAATCGATACCCGCTCTAAGAGCAAATTGGCAAGAACCTTTTGCACTTCACCTATCGTCATCAAAGACGGAATAAGTTCTTCTACCAACACAGGTTGCCGCTCCTTTACCGCATCGATAAGCGCTTTTGTTTCTTGCCTCCCTAATAGCTCATAAGCGTGGCGGCGCAAAACTTCCGTTAGATGTGTCGCAATCAAAGAAGGAGCGTCGACGACCGTATATCCTTTTAATAATGCCTGATCCCGCATACTTTCGGAAATCCATTCAGCTGGTAAGGAGAAGGCAGGTTCCTTAGTTGGTATACCGATAATAGACGGATCAGCGATACCCGGGCTCATGGCCAAGTAATGGCCAGGCATTAATTCGTAACGCGCCACTTCACTCCCTTTGATGGCGATAATGTATTCGTTGGGACGTAATTGAATATTATCTCTAAAGCGAATCATGGGAACAACGATACCCAAATCTAACGCAATTTGACGTCTTATCAGTGCCACGCGTTCAAGCAAATCACCACCTTGTGCAGCATCAGCAAGCGGCACAACAGAATAGCCGAACTCAAACTCCACGGGCTCTACTTGAATGAGAGAATACATACTTTCAGGACTTTTAGTGGATTTGGTTTTCTCAGCCTCGGCAGACTTTTTCGCCATCACCTCATCACGTTTTCGACTGGATGCCATTCGTCTTGCTGCAATCACAAGCAAAATCGCGACAGGTGCTGTCACCCAAATTTGAATGGGTGTAAATATGCCCAAAATCATAATGACGACAGCGACGATATATAGCATTTTGGGAAACGAGAAAACTTGAATAAGGATATCTACACCGAGATCTGATCCGGATGCTGAGCGTGTAACGATCAAGCCGGTTGCGGTTGACAAGAGCAATGCTGGGATCTGACTAACCAGACCATCACCTACGGATAAAATCGTGTAGGTCGATAAAGCAGTATTGAAGTCCAATCCTTGTTGCGCCATGCCAATAACAAATCCACCAAGGATATTTACCGCTACAATGATCATTGCAGCAATGGCGTCCCCTTTGACAAATTTGCTGGCACCATCCATTGCACCGTAAAAATCAGCTTCTTGTTCGATATTTTTGCGCCGCTGCCTTGCTTCCACATCCGTGATCAATCCCGAATTAAGATCGGCATCGATACTGATTTGCTTTCCAGGCATAGCATCAAGAGTAAATCGTGCGGCTACTTCTGCAACGCGTTCAGCCCCGCGTGTAATGACAATGTACTGAATAATGATCAAGATGATAAACACGATAATACCGACTACAGGATTGCCACCAATTACAAAGTTGCCAAATGTTTCAATTACATGACCTGCATATCCACTCGTTAAAATTAAACGCGTCGAAGATACATTGAGTGCTAAGCGAAATAACGTCGTAATGAGCAACAACGATGGAAACACCGAAAACTGCAATGTCTCTTGTGTCATCATAGCTACTAAAAGAATCGTTAATGCGATTGCGAGATTTATAATCAAGAGAAAATCAAGCAAACCTGGCGGAATCGGAATGACTAGCATTGCGATCACACCGATGATGCCGACCATCGGTACAAGAGCCAACCGTTTCAACGTCATTCCTCCTCACAAACTACTTGATAACCATTTTAGGAATCTCATACAGATCTCTTTTTCAATCGATAGACGTACGCCAATACTTCTGCAACGGCTTCAAACAAGTCACCTGGTATAAAGCCATCCATTTCGACTGTTTGGTACAAAGATCTGGCTAACGGACGATTTTCCACAATAGGAACATCATGTTCCCCGGCTATTTCACGTATCCTTAAAGCTATTTGATCAACACCTTTAGCAACGACTTGTGGCGCGTGCATCGTCAAAGCATCATATTTGAGGGCCACGGCAAAATGCGTAGGGTTCGTGATAATCACATCCGCAGTGGGAACCTTTTGCATCATGCGACGAAAAGCGATCGCTCGACCACGCTCTCGTAGCTTTCCTTTAACTTGCGGGTTTCCTTCTTGTTGCTTCATCTCATCCTTGACTTCTTCTTTAGACATGCGCATGCTTCGTTCGAACTGAAACCGCTGAAAGAAAAAGTCAAAGATCGACAAAGCAACGTACATACCGGCCACGTTAAGCACAATAGAAAATGCTCGTGAAGCAAAAACTTGAATGATATAAATTGGATCAGTCACCATCAAGGAAGCGAATTGCCCTGATGAACCAACAAGCGAAAAGTACACAGCCACCGCGATAAAAGTTAATTTTAAGGTAGATTTGACAAGTTGCGAGATAGCTTGTAGACCAAAAAGTTGTTTGAGCCCAGATAACGGATTGATTTTAGAAAAATTTGGATAGAGTCCTGTTAAAACGAAAGTCGGACCAACTTGCAACAAGGAAATCATCACACCAACGCACATACCAACTAAAAGCAGTGGCAACATAGCTGACAAGAGATTTTGCATGTCACTGTAAAAAATGCCTGGCAATCCAACATGGTCGTTGGCAAACACTAAGCCTTCACTTAACAAATCCGTCATTAGTTTGGCCAAAGCCACATATAACTGTTGCCCATAAATTCCGAGAGATGCGATAACCGCAAGGAAACTAAATGCCATCGTCAAATCAGGACTCTTGGCCATTCGCCCTTCACGGCGTGCGTCCGTGCGCCGCTTGGCTGTCGCACGTTCCGTCTTTTCCGCAAATAATTGAAGATCAAAACGGATCACGTGACACCTCCAAGCGTTTGCAACACTTGACTCAAGGCATTTTCCATACTATTTACAATACCTTGCATGGCATTTACAGCATCAGGTATCAACATAGCCACAAACAACAGACCTATTAAAAGCGAGATCGGCAGTCCCACCACAAAAACGTTCATCTGTGGTACAGCGCGCGAGGCCACGGCTAATGACACATTTGTCAAAAAAAGAGCTAAAAGAACGGGGGCAGCAAACTGCAACCCCATGATCATAAAGGAAATCAGTGCTTGTAAAAAAACGTTACTCAGGGCACCATGATACAATGTCGCTGTTCCAAGCGGAATGACATGAAAACTTTGCAACAAAGCCAGTAAAATCGCATAGTGTCCGTTGACCGACAAGAACCATAACGCAAAGACGAGATAATAAAAATTGGACAATAGGCCTCCCGGACTTGTCATACCAGGTGACAAGATGGTTGCAATGGAAAATCCCACCTGCTGATCAAGCAACTCACCAGCAAATTGTGTTATCGCAAACGCAGTACTTGCGATCAATCCAATCGCTAACCCGGTTAAGGCTTCTATGACCAACAACGCTACAAAGTTCCCCAAAGTAACGCCGCGCATAGAAGAAAGAATGACGGATTGTGTCATTGTATTGTCAATCAACAAAGCGATAAAAAATGCAAGACCAATCTTAAAAACAGCGGGAATTTGTGCATTACCGATAACCGGTGCTGACCCCATTACTGCGAGTACTCGCACAAAAATGAGCAAAAACGCCAAAAGTACTGGAGTGATTATCATAGCTGTTTAACTGATGTATTGCTGGAGATTGCCTAAAATATGAGCCGTAAAATCTGTCAAGAGGCTCAACATCCAGGGGCCACCAAGCAACAGCACCACAATGACCGCCGCAATTTTTGGGATGAAGGCAAGGGATTGTTCCTGAATTTGCGTCGTTGCTTGAAAGATACTGACCAGTAAACCGACGACAAGACCAGCCAGGAGCAACGGACCGGTAACTTCTAACACCAACATAATAACTTGTTGGGCCAGTCCAACAATAAAATTGCCATCCATCAGCTTTATACCATCCTTTAGGCCAAGCCCTCATTCTTCCTAGTGAAATCCCGCAAGCAACGAACGAACGACCAGATACCATCCATCCACCATGACAAAAAGAAGCAACTTAAACGGCATCGAAATCAGCACAGGTGGTAACATCATCATGCCCATAGACATCAGCGTGGTTGCTACTACGAGATCAATGATCAAAAAAGGTACGTAGATCATAAAACCAATTTGAAAAGCGGTCTTCAATTCGCTAATTGCAAAGGCTGGAACTAAAGTTGTAATCGGTAACGACACTAAAGATTTTGGTGTTTTCAGGTGCTGGTACTGCAAAAATAGGTCGACGTCTTCAACCCGCGTCTGTTTGGCCATAAACTCTTTAAAAGGCAACTCAGCCTGATTTAACGCGACTGTCTGATTGATCGTCCCGCTCAAGTAGGGTTGAATAGCATGTTGATTAACCGCAGAAAAAGTCGGCCCCATAATAAACAACGTTAAAAATAAAGCTAATCCTACCAAGATTTGATTTGGTGGTGACTGCTGCAATGACAGGGCACTGCGCACAAAAGAAAGGACCACAATGATACGCGTAAAGGAGGTCATCATGATCAAAATAGCTGGTGCAAGACTTAACAGCGTTAACAGGACAATGATCTGAACCGTTCCCACAATGCCCGATGGTGTTGTTGACGGATTGACAGATAACGAGACGCTCGGCAAAGTTGCAGCCGATTTGGCCAATGCAATCGAAGGGACAACAAGGAAACCAACCAGTGAAAAGGGCATCGTGACGGCCAAATTACGGATCATCATGAAGCTCATCCTTTCCCTGCTTTTCGATATCCTTAGAAAATTCCTCCGCAGCTTCTGTACGACGATCCTTGACAGTCGACAAATGGCGTTTTAAAAGATCAGCAAAATCAGGCTCGTTCCCTTGTCTTTCCTTGTGCTGTAAGTGCTTTGCGACACCTTGAACAAGACGTTCAACAGAGACCGTCAGCTTGGTCTGTGTCATGCGCTTTTCTTGATCAAGCAACAGTCGACGAGCAAGGTCAGCATCGTCCAGCTGGGCTATTGGTTCAATACTTGCACAGACGCCAAGAATGAGAACCGTCTTTTCATCGACCACAACAACTTGGAGTGTTTTGTTTTGGCCTAAAGACAAGGCAGCCACTTGCCTTATCAAAGGATTGTGCAGTGCCTTTTGCCCCCGAACACCCAGCCAGCGAATACTGTAGTAAGCCAGTGCAATGATAAACAACAATACGATCAGCGCATAAGAATACGAGAAAAATCCAGATCCGTTCATGGTCGATACCGTCCGAATCTACCCAACCGTTTTGCGAATAGCTTCAATGACGCGATCAGCTTGAAATGGTTTAACGATGAAATCGCGCGCACCCGCTTGAATCGCATCGATAACCATAGCTTGCTGTCCCATCGCCGAACACATGATAATCTTAGCAGCTCCATCTATTTTGCGAATTTCTTTCAAAGCCTGGATGCCATCCATTTCCGGCATCGTGATATCCATGGTAACAAGATCAGGTTTCAGTTCCTTATATTTTTCTACAGCTTGTACGCCATCGCTGGCTTCGCCAACCACAACATAACCGTTTTTGGTAAGAATCTCCTTGATCATCATTCGCATAAATGCAGCATCATCAACAACTAAAATTCTATTGGACATAGTAAACACTCCCGTTTTATCAATTATTGCATTCGTGCAATACGTTCCGCCGGACTAATAATATCTGTCACTCGTACACCAAAGTTTTCATCAATCACAACAACTTCACCACGTGCAATCAGTTTATGATTCACCAAAATGTCCACAGGTTCACCTGCTAGTGCATCTAATTCAATGATAGATCCAGGACCCAAATCCAAAATATCCCGAATCAACTTCTTTGTTCGGCCCAACTCAACCGTCAATTGCAAAGGAATGTCAAGCAACAAATCAAGATTACGCCCGGAATGCTGAGGCTGTGGATCATCGAAAGCTGAAAATACAGCCTTCTCAACGATCGGTTGCACTGGCGCAACGGTTTTTGCTGCGCTACTAGATATATTATTGCTACCATACGATTCAGTTGCCTTCGCCGCCGTATAGGCTTTAGTGGCCATCTGATATGCAGATGACGCCGCTGCTGTTTCAATCATAACATCATCCATAAAAATTTGCCCTTGATCGGGGGTAGTCTCATCAGTATCAACCGTGTTATCTTGATGTGTTCCCATCACCATATCAACCAAGGATCGTGCAAATTCAATAGGAATGACTTGCATAATATTAGAATCGATCAAATCCCCGACAGTTAAATGAAACGAGATACGAATTAAAATATCCGACTCTGGAACGAACGACGAGCTTGAACTCGCGTCTACCAACTGCACAATAGGCGGTGAAATATTTACAGCTCGCCCCACCATAGTAGCCATAGACGTAGAAGCAGAACCCATCATCTGATTCATCGCTTCACCAACGGCACTCATGTGCAATTCATTCAATTCGGCGGCTGGCGCCCTTCCATCGCCACCTAGCATAAGATCAGCGATAATTTGAGCATCATCGATGCGTATCATAAGGAAATTAGAACCTTGCAACCCCTCGGTATATTCTACACGTGCCGCAACATGTGGAACGGGAAATTCTTCCACGAATTGATCACGCAGTAAAAGTGTTACCTGCGGCGTAGTGATGTTCACCTTTTGGCGCAGTAACGTGGATAACGTGGTTGCTGCTGTACCAAAAGAAATGTTTCCCACTTCGCCAAGCGCATCCCGGTCAAACATGGACAAATAATCGTCTGGATTGATTTCCTTTTTCGTCGCCTCCCCATGCAATAATGCATCAATCTCTTCTTGTGACAAAAAGTCACTACTCATCTGCGCCACCATCTTCCACTACTTGAGTAATTTTTACAGCGTAGCGTCCACGATGTGTACCGGGATCGCCCCGGTACTTCACCTCACCACCCACGCGAACAAATAAAGATTCGCCAACGGACTGATCAAGGGTAATCACATCACCACGTGTTAATTCCAGTAAATCGCTTACCGCGATAGCCCCATAACCAAGTTCCGCTTTCACAAATACCTCCACCTGATTCATGTGTCTAGAAAGTGTTTGCGATGATATGCCTTGTTTCGCCTCTTGTGTTCTTGGTGAAGCATAAACGAATCTGGCACTTAGCCTTGACATCAGTGGTTCAAGAACCACATGTGGCATGCAGATGTTGACGGTCCCTGTTACACTACCTATAGAGATAGACAACGATACAACAAGAACAACATCGCTTTGATTAGCGATCTGAATAAACTGCGGATTGATTTCCAGGCTGTCGTAACCAAACTGCAAATCGGCTATCGATCCCCAAGCAACCGTCATGGATGGTAGAGAACGTGAAAACAACCTCTCTAGGACAACGGTATCAATTTCCGTCAACCTGCGATCGCCATCTTGTGAAGCACCAGAGCCTCCTAAAACCCGATCAAGCATAGCATACGCGACGTTTGGTGCCACTTCGATCAAAAATTTCCCTTGTAGACTAGGCACGTTAATCACGTGTAAGACCGTAACAGGTGGAACAGATCTGATAAACTCTTCGTAGGGAACCTGTTCAACGGACTCGACATTTAGCTGTACAACGGTCCTCAACTGCGCTGAGAAAAAAGTAGATAATAGCCGTGAATAGTGCTCGTGAATCCGAGAAATTGATCGAATATGTTCCTTGGAGAACCGCATCGCCCGCTTAAAGTCGTAAGTTCGAACCCGTTGCGCTTCGTCAGTGCGCCGAATCTCTTCTGCTGAAACTTCTCCTGATGTGAGGGCAGATAGCAACGAATCGATTTCACCTTGCGACAGGACATCGGGCATGAGTCATTCCCCCCTTCCAGTTTCATCGTTATTGAATAATTGCGTTATCAATATACACTTTGGATACCTTTCCGGTATCCAAAAAACTGTTAACATGTTTTTTTACTAAGGCTTTAAGAAAGGCATATCCACCTGGTTGATCGATCTGACCCGCCGTTAAACCGTGCAAAACAGACATCACCGCATCATCCACTTGAGACGCTCGACTCGCTAATTCTGCCGCCACGGTTGCATTGGGCGCTTGAAAAGTGAATTGAATTTGAATAATATTGCCACCTTGCAAATTGGTCGTGAGTTTATCGCCCTGAAATTGCCAGGATTGCAGCATAGCTGCTGACGGTGGAGCGTTTAAGCCTGGCTTGATCATGAACTGATACACTGCGGCACTTCCAACAAGAATCACCGCAGCGATTCCTATGATAAGAAAAGATCGATTCCTAAGGTTCATTATGTTCGGGCATCCTTCCACCGTCAAAACACGCACCTACAAGACCAATCGATCGATAAAATTCAGAGACATCTCGAACGACTTGATCAGTGCTTTCTTTGACCACATACTTTTTGCCGGAGACCATGGTGATCACCGTATCAGGCGTGGACTCTACGTGCTCGATCATGATGGCATTGAGCACAAAAACAGATCCACCAATGCGCGTTACGTTAATCACCCGATCGCCTCCCTACATGTCTTATCGCTTTACGCTTGTTGCTCCAAGTTTTGAATCGTAGACAAGATGTTGTTGTCTGTATTGATCACTTTGGAGTTCGCATCAAAGCCTTGTTGCGCAATAATCATATTGGTAAATTCATTGGTCAAGTTTACATTCGATGCTTCAAGATAACCGACCCGAAAGGATGCAAAACCATTTTGCCCTGGTACACCAAGGGAAGCACCTTGGGTCGGAGTTGGCGTGGCCAAAAACTGACCAGAGTTTGTAGTAGGTACGTACATACTACCTCCGGCTTTTTGCATACCACCGGGATTGAAAAACTGGGCCAAAGGAACCTGCCACGTTTCTTTAAAATTAGGATTGTTAGGATCAGAAACGGTAATCTGCCCATTGGCTCCGATACTAAAATTACCGGGAATAACGGTTAAGCTTCCCCCTGATGTTTGTTGCCCCACACTGATATTGACTGCAGATAAGTTAGATGGTGATGCGATCGTGTTTCCATTGGCATCCGTAACTACCCCAGTTGCCGAAGTTGATCCTGATGTCACGGTAGTTGTTGTTCCAGTTGTCGTCGATTTGGTAAGCAAATACCCCAAGAGCTTTGCACCGTTAGGCAATACCAAGTTACCGGCGGCATCAACGGTGAAATTCCCAGCGCGCGTGTAGGCAACGGAGTTACTACCCACAGCGGTAGGCGTGGGAGTCGTATCTCCTGCTACCGGCTGCGTTGTCGGAGCGCTGGTACTCACCGCAAACATGCCATCACCGTTGAGGGCAATGTCTGTCGGTACACCGGTCTGTTGATCAGCACCTTGGGTAAATAATGTATCGATAGAGGCCACATTAACGCCCAATCCAACTTGTTGCGGATTCGTTCCGCCAGGCCCTGTCGTGCCAGCGGCAGTTGGCGAAGATGCACCTGATAGCGTCTGGCTCAGGATGTCACTAAATTCGACACGACCCGTCTTAAATCCTGTCGTATCGACATTGGCAATGTTATTTCCAGTAACGTCCAAGCTTGTTTGAAAAGCATTCATCCCTGAAATGGCCGAATATAACGAACGTAACATGAAAAATCCTCCTTTTGTATGTCGCCTCAGTCAATCGGCGAACATTCGAACAGCCTCCGACAAGCGGTCCAGCTGCGTTACTTCAATCTCAACGATTATGACTTAGCCATCACCATAGCACTGTCAATATTCGTGATGACACTCGGTTCTGACGCGTCAAGACGCATGGCTGTAACCACAGTACGGTTCGGCACACTTAATACGTAACCTATAGAGCCAACTACGATTAACGATTCCTTAGCGTTCTTTTGTGCTAATGTGTCTGCTGCGCGCGATAGATCTTGCATCGTTTGTTCGGTTACCACCACACCTCGCGACCGCAAACGTTCACTGGCGTGTGCAGATAGGGTAATGGACTGGCCTACCGTAGCTTTTGCGTTTTGTTGTTGTGTTTTTTGCAACGTCCTCGCAAAAGTGTTACCTGCATTTATTTCCTCCACCTTGTTGCGGATTTGCGCAGGTGGCGTCGGCGATGTGGTACCATGGTTGCCAATACGCAACCAATTTTCTGTCATAGAGCAAGCCCCCTTACTTAGCGACTGACAGTACTGATGAAACAGGATAGTCCGTTCCGTTTACAGTCACCGTGGTGGTGGAACCGTTAGCATTTACTGAACTGACGGGTCCTGTCACATTACTTCCATCTGCCGCTCGCAAAGTCACCGTATTACCCAGCAATAAAAATGCTGAATTAAGCTGTGTGCTAGACGTTAAATTGTTCAGTTCAGTCACCATCTGTGCACTGGAGTTCGAGACATTCGTCATTTGTTCGAGCGATGTAAATTGCGCTAATTGTGCAATGAACTGCGAGTTACTCTGTGGCTTCGTTGGATCTTGATGTTGCATCTGAGTGACAAGTAACTGTAAAAAAGAATTCTCGCCTAACGAACTGCTCGATATGGCACCGGAAAGGGCCGACGATGTTGACGAAGTGCCCGTACTTGATGTCGCTGACGCACCCGTTGTACTCGATGTTGTAACGGAAGGTGTCGTATTTGTGATCGCAGAAATGGTCATCTCTCAACCTCCTAAAAGTGCGTCTCTTATGCTTCAGCAAAAAAAACACTTGAACCTACCCCTTGATCGAAATAGGAAGTTCCCTTGAAGCCGACACTAAGTGTACTTACTACAGGCGCAGTCAGTACCGGAATGGGCGATGACGGTTGCCGAAAAGACTGTTGACTCGATCCTGAATCACTGCGAACATCCACCGATACACTCGCAAATCCACTTTGTAAAAGTTGTTCCTTTAAATCCGGAAGAAACTTTTCAAGTAGCATTTTTGACGTGTCAGCAGAGGTTACAAATTGTACGTTCAATTCACCCGATGAGTGCGCATGTATGTTTAACTTTAGCTTACCTAAATGCGCTGGTATCAAGGTCATTTCCACCGAAGATTGAACTGGCATCCCGGTTTCACGAGCTTTAGCCATCGCAAGATTGAGCAATTGTTGTCCATCGCCTCGAAGCCAATAAGCAGCATTGCTTAACGAATAGCCGTTTATGCTGGTTGTTGGCGATGCCATGGGTATGAACGTTGTGACTGGTGTGGTAACGCTACTTGTATTAACCTCCAATACCAATGATGATGACGCACTGCTGCTTTGATCGGTTTGTTGCTTATTTGTCGTATCACGCCGCAAGCTTGCTTCACTAACGGCCCTCGACGCAGTGTGTTTAACAAAGCTCTTTTGCAACCATTTTGCGGCTCCTTGATTACTGGTGGGTAACGTTTCTACTAACACATTTGATGTGGCAACTTTGTTCTTTGACTTAAGCGCCATACCTTTTGCCGTTCGAACGATTGTTGGTTTCAAAGTGTTTTTTTGCATTACGAGTGACTGCAACGTAGGCTTTGCCATGATGTCTGACCGACTGATACTACGTTTTGCGATCACCTGCAAAAAACTACTTTTTACTTGACTGTTCGTTGGCATCGTTGCTATCAACGAATTTTGTGCTATTTGTATTGATGAAGGCTTCAAGGATTCACTTTGCAACGAAAGTGCTGGCGACGAATTTTTAAGTGTCATGTTTTGCCGCTTGACACTGCGATCTACAGGCATTGTCAAACTTCCCTGGTTCGCCAAGGACGACAAATTTGAGCTTTTCATAAGCTTTGACACACTAACCGATTGGTTAGTGTGCCCGCCAGTTGATCGAATTGTTGGAGCCATCGGTATAGATTGTTTTGAGTTCGCAGACAAGTCACGAACAGGGAGTTTCTTACCTATCGACACAGTAGCAGCAGTTTGAATTTGACTTGGCTTGACAGCATCAAGGCCATGAGCTTTTGTTGTCACATCACCGGTTGTTGCATGAGTAACATGTGAAATCAAGCGGGTTTTCCCTTGAGAGGGCAGTGGATTTGTTGCAAGGAATGACCCCGGAACACTTAGTGTACCTGCAAGAATCGCACCCTGTTTCTTCTCACTAAGCACTGAATTATGCTCTTTTTGTAGCAAAGCCGCAAAAGACCCCTTAACTCTCACATGATGAGTTGTAACGGAACGTTTATCCTTACCACAAGTCAAAAGTGCCTTTATATCGCCTTTTGGCACATGCTTAGATACACCCGTTTTTGCTTTTAAAGGGAATTCATAAGCGATCATGTTCTATCGTTCCTCCTTTCCTACGATGTTGAAAAAAGTTTTGCATCCCCCCTTTCGCCAACCCAAACTTCAGGCACCAGCTTGCAACAATTTCGCTGCTACTTTAACTGGTAATTGCGCCATAACAGAGGCTTGATCTGGTGCATCCATCGCTTGCAGTGTCAATACTTGCTCATGAAACGGCAACTGCGTCAAAATCTGCGATGCTTGAGTCGGTGACATGTTCATTAACACAGTCGCCTCTGATTTGGCATTTTTCGAAACTTGTTTGGCGACTACAAGTTGACGTTGCACTCTATGCAATTCATTTTTCAAGACAGATGCCGACGTTTTAGATGTAGCAAGTTGCTGTTGCAAACGGTGCACAGAAACTTCCAAAGTTTTAAGGTGTAACCGGTCATTCGCAACAGTTAGTTTCAATTGCGTTTTTAGCGACGATACCTGTTCCGACACAGGCGGCATCTTGGCCGGTAACCCCAACGAATGTCGAACAACAGGAAACTGATCAAGCCACGTATTGAACGTCCCTGTTACGTTAAAACCTAATATAAACTGTAATATGACGATAAGAAGAATGATCGTAAACATAATGGGTAAAATGATCATATAAAACACCCAAGAGAGAGGGCGCACTTCGTAAGGTTTTTCTTTTTTATCCGCCACCAACCGTCAACTCCTCTTGAGTGATAAGCAAATTCACTTATAAGATCGCCTTATTACGCGACACAGCAAGATCATCAGCCTGCCGCAAGTCATGTTTGTAGCGTTCAGCATCGATCGCTTCTAACGTTTGTTCATGATAAATCTCCCAGCGTGTGACATCTTGATACGCCAATGTCGTTTGCTGACGAAATTGTTCTACTTCCTCCGAACGTCCGATCACCGTAGCTGTTTGTTTCAATTTTTGTTCCTGAAGTAAATCAAAATAATAATGCCATAATAGTGCATCGTTGCCTGACCGGAATAAAGTAAGGTGATCATGATCCAAATTTTCGATGCCTCTTTGTAACTGTGCCAACTTCGCAGTTTGCTCTTCCAGTGCGTAAGTTGCATTTTTTTGTCTTGCTACAGCCTGCTGTAAAACCAATTCATGTAAGTGATGCAGTCGTGCTGTTCGATCGCTTTTAGTCATCGTTCGATGCTCCCCTGCACAAGGCTTACTAACTGTTGGATCGTATCTTCAAACGCAGAAGCATCATCCACAGATTGACATAAAAACGCCAGTAAATCTTGATCCATTTTGATTGCTTGATCAGCTACCTCATCAGAGCCCTGCTGATAAGCACCAATTTTAATGAGATCATCGACATCGCGTTTGGCGGCCATAAGGCGACGGATGTGCATGGCTGCTTGCACATGTTCCTTTTGTGCGACATCCCCCATTAACCGACTAATGCTTTGCAAAGGATCCACGGAAGGGAAATGACCGCGATTCGCCAAATTACGATCCAGTACGATATGGCCATCCAAAATCCCACGTACAGCATCGGCAATCGGATCTTGTAAATCATCGCCATCCACAAGTACTGTGTAAATGCCCGTAATCGAACCAAGTTTTGCGCGCCCTGCTCGTTCAAGCAGTTTAGGCAAGGTAGCAAACACCGATGGGGTATATCCCCGCGCCGTCGGAGGTTCTCCAATGGCAAGGCCTAGTTCTCTTGAGGCCATCGCAAAACGTGTGACAGAATCCATCATCAAAGTCACTTGGTTCCCTTGATCGCGAAAATATTCAGCGATTGCCGTGGCGACGAATGCCCCTTTAATGCGGACAAGCGCAGGTTGATCGGATGTAGCCACAACCACGACAGAATGCGCCAAGGCATCTCCCAAATCGCGTTCGATAAATTCCCGCACCTCTCGCCCACGCTCTCCAATCAACGCAATGACATTAACATCGGCTTCTGTATTTTTCGCGATCATACCTAGTAGCGTACTTTTGCCAACTCCACTACCAGCGAAAAGCCCAACACGTTGTCCTAGTCCTAATGTCAGCAGACCATCAATGACCCGAACTCCTGTGCCAAGGCGACGATCAATTCGCGGACGCGATAATGGCGACGGAGGATTGCGATGAATCGGCACCCACTCATCGGCATCCAACTTACCCATGCCATCGATAGGCTCACCCAAACCGTCAAGCACTCTACCGAGCAACCCCGGCCCAACGGCAATTTGCAATGAGTTACCAGTTGCCTCCACTTCACTTCCGGGTGCTAATCCGTCCAAAGAACCTAAAGGCATCAGTAAGACACGATCAGCTCGAAACCCAACTACTTCACATAGTGAATCCTGTCCATGGTCGCTGTGAATGATACACACATCACCAATGCGTGCTGCAGGACCATTTGCCTCCATGGTCAATCCAATGACTTGTTCCACACGTCCGTAAACCTTATGAAATCTTCCGCGTTCTAGTGCAATTTTATAAGGATCAAGTGTTGGCAGTTCGATCATTCTCATCGACCTCCCACTCTTTGGCTATGTGAAGGAGAATTTGTCGTACCTGATCAAATCGAACGTCGAGTCGCCCATCAACCGTTCCTTGATCCGTGCGGATCACAATATCGCCAGGTTGCAACGCTTGGTCAATAATGATGGAACATTCCGACGTTTGCGTTAGCATACGTTCCATTCGCTCCCGTTTGTCAAGAACGGACGCAAAGTCAGCCGATGCTACGCGGATCTCCACTTGGTGCGCTTTGTCCACATCTCGTAACAGATCCTGTGCAAAGATAGCTGCGTAGTCACTCGATGCTTGATCAAGTTCCCTGCGAACAATGCGTTTTGCAACCAACAAGGCAAGTTCAACGATAAACGACTCTGATTTTTTAATACGAGCATGCCGTTCCGTTTGTGCAAGTGCAAGCGACTGATTTATCTGATCAATCACAATCTGCTCATTCATTTGCGCTTCTTTGCGACCAAGATCCAACCCTTGCTCAAAACCTGCCTGTTCAGCTTTTAAACGAATATCTTCAACTTCTATTTGTGCTTGTTCTACTAACTGAACAGCTCTTTGTCGCGCCTTTTCCACTAAAGACAACATATCTTCTTCAATTTGTGCAAGTTCTTGCTTACGACGAGCATATTCTGCCTCCACTTCCACAAACGGCGAAAACAGAGTACTTTCATCTGGTATACTGAGAGTCCCAAGCGTCGTTTCGCGTGAAGGATGGGCAATTGTTCTCTCTGGCATTTTCTTTTCCTTTGGTCGAAGAATTCTAGACAAGAATATCTTCACCTCCACCACGCGCAATGACGATCTCGCCCATTTCTTCCAAGCGACGAATTTGCGCGACAATACGTTGCTGTGCCTCTTCAACATCACGCAACCTGACTGGCGGTGCGAATTCCATATCCTGTTTGAACGTCTCTACCATGCGCTTAGACATATTGCGATAGACAGCCTCTTGAACATCTTCACTGGCGGTACGCAAGGCCAGCATCAAATCACTTTGCTCCACATCGCGAATAACTCGTTGAATGGCGCGATTATCCAACAGAACGATATCCTCAAAGACAAACATGAGTTTTTTGATATTCTCAGCCAATTCAGGATCGCTTGTCTCAAGACTTTCTAAGATGCCACGTTCTGTAGCTCGATCAACGCCGTTTAAAATGTGCACTACAGCTTCCAGACCACCGACTTCTGTGACATCAATGGAACTGGTGGATGCCATCTTCGTCTCAAGCACGCGCTCAACCGAACTGATCACTTCAGGACTGGTAGCCTCCATCACAGCAATCCGCTTAGCTACATCCGCACGAACAATGGCGGGCAATTCACCCAATATAGCTGCGGCTTGATTGGCATCAAGATAAGATAGAACCAAGGCGATGGTTTGCGGATGTTCATTTTGAATAAACCCCAAAATTTGACTGGGATTAGCTCGGCGAGCAAATTCGAACGGTCGCACTTGAAGAGATGAAGTCAACCGTTCAATAATCGATAATGCACGTTCTTGCCCCATTGCTTTTTCAAGTACCTCTTTGGCATATTCAATGCCTCCAGATGCGATAATCTGATCGGCAACCGCTAGTTCCTGAAACTCATGAAGTACAGGAGAGCGATCTTGGCTATCCACTTTTCGCATCGTAGCAATTTCTAAGGTCAATTGTTCAATTTCATCTTCTCGCAAGTGTCGATAGATATTTGACGCTACTTCGGGCCCAAGGGAGATGAGTAGAATCGCCGCTTTTTGTTTACTCGTCAATTCGGTGCCTCGACGCACTGCATTAGCCCCCTACTCTTCCGATATCCATGCTCTCACAAGCCCTGCAAAAGACTCAGGTCGCCGTAAAGCCATCTCTTGCAACTGCTTTGTCAAAGTAACCTCTTCTGGTTCAGGAGGTGGACTGGCCATGGCTGCGGCAGACAAGGAGCCTAGTGCACTCGTAGTAACACGCCTCTTATTGCGCGAACGCAACCACGCTATCGACACGGCGCCTACAGCCAATAGCAAGGCTGCAGCACCACCGATACCAAGCGGTCCACCCAAAAGCGAAGATGATGTCGCGGGAACAGTCAACGCAGTTGTGAACGGCGCCGATAACACTGTAACCGAAGGAGCTTTCACCGTGGTACCACGTTGACCAATTGCCGTTAACACATACGATTGGATGGCAGAACGTAAACTTGGTGTGAGCACCATGGCTTTTGAATTGATCAAAACACTGACTGTGTAACCATTAACTTGCATGGGATCATACGTTGTAGATGTATTCACATAGTTATTATCATAATTTGTTGTGCTTGAACGGCTTGACGAAGAACCACCGTTGCCAGTTCCTGCCGATCCATAGGTGACGATATTCGGGTTTTGTGTTGCTTGACCAGCCACACCACCCGTCGCGGCGGTCGATGCACCTGTTGAAGATTGCTGAGAAGCCTGTGCCGACAAAGGAGGTCCCGCCGTCACTTGGTGCTGTTGTCGTGTAACTTGATTGAAAGTAACCGATGCATGAACAATGACCTGAACATTCCCGGAGCCAACCATTTGTGCAAGACTACCTTGCAGTTGCGTTTGCGCCGCTTGTTCCAATTGTTGTTGCATGGCAAGTTCCTGACTAGCCAATGAACTTCCTCCAGCAGTCGTGGCATTTGATGATGCAGAAGACGACAAATCATTGCCATTTTGATCAACAACAACGACATCCGCAGAGTTGAGACCCTGCACCGAATGAGCTACTAATTGCTGAATGCCATACACCTGTTGAGGCGTTAAAGCCGCTCCTGCACCCAGCGTTAAAACGACGGTGGCTTTAGCGGATGAATTCGCTGAACTGACCAAAAAAGAACTTTGCTGCGCGGGCACAACGGTTACCTCAGCACTGGCGATACCATTGATCAAATCAATCGATTGTGCAATTCTTTGTTGTAAAACAGACAGTTGTTCCAAATTCAATTCCTGACTGGACAACGAAAAAACACTACTTTGTTGAAAGATTTGCGAATAATCTACCGTTCCGCTAGAAGGCAAGCCTTGCATCGCCATATCAACTCGCACTTGATCCGCTTGCTGCGCAGGTACGAGAACATTGGTTCCCTGTAATTGGTATGGAATCTTCAACTGATCAAGCTTTTGCGTAATTTCTCCAGCTGACTTTGCATCAAGGTTGGAGAACACCACTTGATAATTGGGATTACTAAAAAACAAGGTTAAAGCGACCACAGTCGCCAGAAAAAACGCCAAAATAAGCCATAAATTACGACGTTGTTTTTTTTCTAGACTTTCATAAAAGGATTGCCACCGAGCACGCAAAGAGGCTATATCAAAATTCATAGATCATGTCACCTGGTCGTTTCATACCTACACCTGCATGTTCATGACTTGCTGATAAGCAGCCACCACGCGATTTTGCACTTGTACCGTCAAATCAATAGCCAACTGTGCCTCTGTAGCCGATGTCATGACCGAGGCGAGATTTGTCGACGTGCCAGCTGCAAGACCTACTCCTTGCAATTGTGATTGACGAACCGAATCGCTGACCGACTGCAAAGCATTATTCAAGACGGAAGCAAAATTACTACCGCCCGAAGAACCATTGGTCACAGTAGACGTGAGCGAAGAATTCGAAACTGGTGTTGCTATGACGTTCGATATCGGAACTATCACGACTTATCCCCTACTTTCCAATCTGCAACGCTTGAACGTCGACTTGTTTTGCTGCATTAAAAGCCGTTACATTAGCCTGATAGGCATGTGATGCCGTAATCAAATCGACCATTTCCGTTGACGTATTGACGTTTGGCATTTGCACATAGCCATTAACAGCATCAGGATTGGTAGGGTCATAGACCAACTTAAAAGGGCTTGGATCCTGTACGATACTTTGAATGGCGACCCCATTGCCAACAGTACTTTGCGCACCCGTCGTACCTTGCAAAACGGAAGCGAAGCTTGATGAAGGCAATGACGAAAAAACAACTTCCTCCCGGCGGTATGGCCCGCCTTGCGGCGTTCTTGTCGTATTCGCGTTAGCGATGTTATTGGCTATAACGTCCATCCAAGTACTGTTTGCTGAAAGCCCTGAAGCACTAATGGACAAACCCGAGAAAAGCCCCACGAATCATCACCTCCCCATTATCGCCGTGCGCAGTAACCCAAACTGATCATTTAATTCCTGAACTAAAGCGGCATAATTTATCTGATTTTGGGCGATTCCACTCATCTCAGCAGTCAAATTGACATTGTTTCCGTTGTTTGAAACCGACGTAGCTTGATCTGTGGTCACGACAGGAGATACAGCAGTAAATGAAGCGGCACCTGCAAGGTCTGATACATTATTACTCGCCATCGTCAATGTGCCAGATCCATTTGGCGTTAATCCTACATTTCCCAACTGTGCTTGCAATAGATTTTCAAACTCTACCGATTGCCGTTTATATCCGGGCGTATTGGCATTAGCAATGTTATTTGCGTAAACCTCTTGCCGCAATTGGCTAGCTTTAAGCGCAGATTGCAACGATGAAAACACAATGGAATCTAATGATGCCAACAAACTCACCCCCAAAAACAACGCATCCAGAAAGTAGTACTTGTTATATTTCAACACGTTATCGTAATTTACCTTCTCAAATCCGACCTATTTCGACATTTTTTCTGCACATAAAAATGTCCTTTGCCAATACGCAAAGGACATTTTTATGTCACAATAAAAACTAAAAACTTAACGATGACGCACTTTGTCTAACTGTGGCAGAAGTTTATCGTTGAGAATACGGATATAGGTACCTTTCATGCCTAATGATCTTGATTCAATTACCCCAGCGCTTTCCAATTTGCGTAAGGCATTTACAATAACAGAACGCGTGATACCAACCCGATCTGCAATTTTACTAGCGACCAACAAGCCTTCTTTGCCTTCAAGTTCTTCGAAAATGTGCTCAATCGCTTCTAACTCACTGTAGGACAACGAATCAACAGCCATCTGTACAACTGCTCGCGAGCGGGTATCTTCTTCAATTTCGTGAGCACGTGACCGCAAAATCTCCATGCCAACGACCGTCGCACCATATTCGCCAAGCAACAAATCTTCATCGGTGAAACTTTTCGCAAATCGTGCCAAGATTAATGTGCCTAGGCGTTCACCACCGCCGATAATCGGAACAACTGTCACATAGTGACTTTCATGCTCGGCAATAACTTGATCAGGAAATACGCTAAAAGGCTGCAAATCCGGTACATTGGCAACCGTTGAATCAATATGCAACATACTAATATTGTATTCGGGAGGAAATACCTTTTGCGCTAATAGTTCATCCATAATCTCTTGTGCGAATTCCGCAGGAATCGCATATCCAAGAATTTTCCCTGTTCTTGAGAGCACAAATACATTAGAATCGATAACATCACGCATTACTTGTGCCATTTCCATAAAGTCGACATATTGTCCGGCACGTTGCAGCAACCGATTGATTCGTCTTGTTTTAGCCAATAAATCCATCTAGAAATCCTCCATATCGTCGCCTCATAAAATGTACTGGCTAAGATCCCGATCTTTCACGATAGAACCTAGCTTTTCATCTACATAAGCCGGTGTAATGACAACCGTTTGTTCACCAATATCAGGCGATTCAAAAAGTAAATCTTCCAAAACGCGCTCCATCAGCGTGTGTAAGCGCCTAGCACCGATATCTTCCGTACTGGCATTGACTTGTGCCGCTGTCTCGGCGAGGCGTCTGACTGCATCAGCGCGAAACGTCACAGAAACTCCTTCGGTCAATAATAGGGCTTCGTATTGGCGAAGTAGCGCATGCTGTGGTTCCGTCAAAATTCGTTCCAGATCATCAGCAGTCAGACTGGTCAATTCCACGCGGATAGGAAATCGCCCCTGAAGCTCAGGAATCAAATCTGACGGTTTTGCCATATGAAAAGCTCCAGCCGCGATAAACAACATGTGATCTGTTTTTACGGGGCCGTGTTTCGTCATGACAGTGGACCCTTCAACGATCGGCAAGATATCACGTTGGACCCCTTCGCGCGATACGTCCGCCCCAGAACGACCTTCACGAGACGCGATCTTATCAAATTCATCGATAAAAATGATGCCAGACTCTTCAACTCGGCGGACGGCCTCAGCCGTAACTTCCTCCATATCAATCAGCTTTTGAGCTTCTTCTTGTAAGAGAATCTTGCGCGCTTCACGAACTGTTAATTTGCGTTTTTTTCGACGCTTTGGCATCAAATTTCCGAGCATCTCCTGCAAGTTGCCCATGCCTTCAGCACCCATGCCCGGCATAAAGTCCATCGTCGGGACATTCGCTTCCTCAATAAGAATCTCGATAAGGTGATCTTCAAGTTTTCCATCCATAAGATCCTGATAGATAATATCTCTTTGCGCTTTGGCTTTGGTGTTGCTTGTCTCTGTAGTTTTAGGTTCTTGCGACCATAAAGCCTCAAATGGATTTTTAAATGATGATGTAGAACTAGGTGCAGAATCTGGAACTAAAGCATCGAGCAAACGAGGCACCACGGAACTTTCTGCCTGCTTTTCGACAGCGACTGAACGTTCTGCTTTCACCATTCGTATACCGGTTTCTACCAAGTCGCGCACCATCGAATCAACATCACGTCCCACGTACCCTACTTCGGTAAATTTGGTGGCTTCCACTTTGATAAATGGTGCTCCGGTCAACTTAGCTATTCGACGTGCAATCTCTGTTTTACCAACACCTGTAGGACCGATCATCAAAATATTCTTCGGAGTAACTTCTTCACGTAAAGCTGGGTCGAGTCTAGCCCGACGATAACGATTGCGTAGAGCAACAGCAACCGCCTTTTTGGCACCTGCTTGACCAACAACGAACTTGTCTAACTCTGTGACAATTTGACGCGGAGATAAATCCTGCATGCTGACTCCTCCTTACCATCAGGAACATGATCAAATCTCTTCGACAATAATATTATGATTCGTGTATACGCAAATCTCACTTGCAATCGTCAGCGAGGACAAAGCAATTTCACGCGCTGTCAGTGATGTATGCCGAAGTAATGCCCGACCCGCAGATAATGCGTAAGGACCACCGGAACCGATGGCGCACACCCCATCATCAGGTTCGATGACTTCCCCTGTTCCAGAAATCAAAAGCAAATTGTCTTTTGATAAAGCGAGGATCATCGCCTCCAATTTACTGAGCATGCGATCAGTCCGCCATAGCTTGGCCAATTCTACAGCAGCACGAGGAACGTGACCGCGAAACTCCTCCAACTTTTGTTCGAACTTTTCAGAAAGAGCAAACGCGTCAGCAACACTTCCAGCAAAACCAACAATCACTTCGTTATGATATAATCGTCTAACTTTTTTGGCAGTAGCTTTCATGACCATAGCATTACCAAAAGTTACTTGCCCATCTCCCGCCATGGCGCCGCCTTCTAAAGTTTTCACGGCAAAGATGGTTGTTGCATGAAACGCGTCCATAAATTCACTCCTTCACTCAAGCCCGTGGATGAGCTGATTCATACACCTTCATCAAGTACTCTGTAGCCGTGTGCGTATAAATTTGCGTCGATGACAGACTTGCATGGCCTAACAATTCTTGCACGACCCGCAGATCCGCACCGCCTTCTAGCAAATGCGTGGCAAAAGTGTGGCGAAACGTGTGCGGACTTACTTTTTTTGTTAAAGCCAACTGAGTAACATAACGGTCCACAATACGCCGGACCGACCGGTCGGACAACCTAGTGCCGCGCTGATTGATAAAAAGGGCATTTTCATCGTCGGCTACTATTTTCGATCTACCCATAGTGAGATAGCGTGTTAATGCATCTTGTGCAGCAGATCCAAAAAGCACAACTCGCTCCTTTGACCCTTTGCCTAACACGATCACCAGTCCTTGACGTAAATGCAGATCTTGCACGTCAAGCCCGACACATTCTGACACACGCACCCCAGTAGCATACAAAAACTCGAGTAAGGCACGATCGCGCATGCCTAATGGTGTTTTTAAATCAGGCTGCAAAAGCAATTGCAACATTTCGTCTGCATAGAGAAACGAGGGCAAAGGGCGATCTAATTTAGGTGATTTTACCATCTGCACTTCCGACAGCTCGGACGGATCAAAATCAGCCAAGTATCGATACATTGTTCGCAATGCGCTTATCTTTCTAGCGATCGTTCGCCGGCTTTTACCCTCTTGCATGAGATCTGACATATATTTACGCACAGTAGCAATCGTGATTTGATCAACAGGCATGGTCAGATTTGCAAAAAATGAACGCAAATCGCTCAAATAGGCTGTCACCGTATGTTGCGATACATTTCGCTCCACCTGCAGGTACGTCTGAAAAGCCTCCAACAATGCTTGAAGTTCTGTTTGATCCGACGGATTCACAAAACGTCACCACCGACCAGACAATTCCTGCTATCTATCAAAGCAAGCGTATCGTACCACGCCACATCGTCCGTCGCAACCTAATTGCGTATGAACTGCGTAAAATTCTGAATTGTAGATAGGGCTCTTGCCACAATTTTTTCGTTTTTCTCTCGTTTAGAATGTACTTTTTGTTCAATAGGAGGAAACAAGCCAAACGTGACATTCATTGGTTGGAAATTCTCTGCATCCGTATGCGTTATATAGTGAGCCAGACTCCCGATAGCAGACTCTTTGGGAAATACTACTGGTTCGCGTCCAAGATACCGTCGTGCTGCATTGACCCCTGCCACGAGACCAGCTGCAGCAGATTCAACATATCCCTCTACGCCCGTCATCTGTCCAGCAAAGAACAATCCGGGACGTTTCAATGTTTCATAGGTAGGATATAGAACGTTAGGTGATTGCAAAAATGTATTGCGGTGCATCACACCATAGCGCACAAACTGTGCCTGTTCCAATCCTGGTATCAAACGAAATACGCGCGCCTGCTCGCCCCACTTTAAATGCGTTTGAAAACCCACCATATTGTACAACGTCGCAGCCGCATTATCTTGACGTAATTGTACAACCGCATAGGCTGATTGATGCGTGTGCGGATTGCGCAGACCCACAGGTTTTAACGGACCAAATAACATCGTCTGACGGCCCCGTTTTGCCATTACTTCGATCGGCATACAGCCCTCGAAATACACTTCTTTTTCGAAACTTTTCACTTCGGTTGTCTCAGCTTCAACCAATGCCTCATAGAAACGATTAAATTGTTGCTCATCCATGGCACAATTTAAGTAGGCTGCCTCACCTTTGTCATATCTCGATGCAAAAAACGCTACTGAATCATCTATGCTATCGCGTTCAATAACGGGTGCCGCAGCATCATAGAAATACAGGCCATCCAATCCAGTAAACCGTGATATGGCATCACTTAATGCATCTGAGGTTAAAGGACCTGTGGCCACCACTGTAACATTGTCAGGTAATTCTATAATTTCTTCCCGCACTACAGTAATAAAAGGGTGATTTTCTAGAGTGCGTGTAATCGTCTGTGAAAATCGTTCCCGATCGACAGCGAGCGCACCACCTGCGGGGATTGCTGTCTCATCAGCAGCTCGCATGACTAAGGAATCAAGATTGCGCATTTCTTCCTTTAAAAGTCCCACAGCGTTTGTCAATCCAGCTGCACGCAAACTATTGGAACACACCAATTCGGCAAAATCAGTACTGTGATGTGCTGGCGTCATCTTGACACCGCGCATTTCATAAAGTGTCACAGGCACACCCATTGACGCAATCTGCCACGCCGCCTCCGAGCCTGCTAAACCCGCTCCGAGCACAGAAACGCCGCTAAATTTCATAAGTAACCTCCTGCATGGTGATGGCCGAGGCGAGTTAAGGCGCCTCGACCACTTGTTCTTTGTGACTACAGTCGGGGTTAGAACAAACCACCGTATCGGACTTACTTTTTTGCTTTTTCAACACCAACGGCTCTGCGCAATCAGGACAACTCTTACCGGTTGGTTCGTCCCACAAGACATAATTGCACTCAGGATACCCCGAACAACCATAAAAAACTTTACGCCGTTTGCCATGTCGCTCGACAAGAGGTTTATGGCACCGCGGACAGACTACCCCAATCGGTTTGACGATCGGCTTGGCATTTCGACATTCTGGAAAACCTGGGCACGCAAGGAATTTTCCAAATCGGCCATGTTTATACACCATTTGACGTCCGCACTTTTCACAGATCTCGTCGGACACCTCTTCTTCCAATTGAACATGTTCCATCGATTTTTCTGCCACAGTAAGGTACTCTTCAAAATTTCGATTGAAATCGCCAAGCATGGCGACATAGTCGGTTTCGCCATCTTCTACGTTATCGAGTTGTTGCTCAAGATGTGCCGTAAAATCAACATCGACAATCGTTGGAAAAAATTCTTCTAACATATCGATAACAATTTCTCCAAGTTCAGTCGGCACAAAACGTTTTTCTT
>DAHWJX010000160.1:0-5551 GCA_027343965.1 Caryophanales bacterium
CGTTTTGTCCTATCAACAAGTTTCTGTGTTAAAGACACTGGAGTGTTGGGTACTTCCAAGTGCGATGCGCGTTGTGATTATCCGTCGCTTGGCTGAGGCCATGCGAGAGGTAAGGTATCGCAATGAAGTTTGCGACAGAGTGGGTTCATTAGTAGCGCATGTTTGTTCAACAGACGGGTCTGATGAAAAGATCCGCGCTATTTTGCTGCAAGAGACGAGAGATAGTACGCTTAGTCCGGTTGAAGTCGTCCATTTGGTGCAACACTTGACAGAATGGGAGCCTGATTTGCGGTTGGTGCAGGAGTGGTTGGCCGCGCACATCGATAACAGCAAATCAAGTCTTGAACATATGGTGTCCTATGAGCACCAACTTCAAGCTCAACTGCAGGTAACCTGCGGCAACCTCGTACAAAGCCTGCATGTCTTGGAACGGTTTCCATGGCGTCAGACATTTATGAAAATCTCGAGCTTGGAGCGGATATTGGCGTCTCATACAGATTCAGACTATCATCTGCTGGATGTTGCGAGTCGTGATGTACTTCGCAACCGCGTAGCGGAAATCGCGGATCGACTACACGTGCCAGAGACGCTTGTTGCAAAAACGGCTATTTTACTTGCCGAAAATTTTCGTATCCCTACGGATGACTTTATCCATCCTACTTCCTCACCTCCTCGACAATCCTGTTTTCCCTATTATTTGCTAGACGCTCATGGGATTAGCACACTCTATAGCCAATTATCTAAGCTTGCTCGCCCTCGCCTTTTACCAACACATGCCATGCGTAGACGACCGCTTTCGACGTATTTATCGGGGGTAACTTTGCTGTTTGTTCTAGGGATGGTGTTAAGTTTTATCTTTGTCATGCAAGGGGGAACAGTAAGTATACTCTCTATGCTGGCAGTGTTTGTGGCACTTGCTCTTCCGGTTAGCGAATGGATGGTGACTATCCTTCATGCAGCTCTAGAAAAATGCTGCCAAAGGACACCACTTTTACGCTATGATTTTTCCGAGGAGTTACCAGAAAGTGCGCTAACTATGGTTGTCATGCCCATTATTTGGTCAAGCGTGGATGAAGTTGATGAGGTCATGGATAGGTTGTTGGTACACCATTTGGCAAACCGTCAAAAAAATATCCATTTTGCTGTTCTCGCAGATCTGCCCGATGCTTTGACAAAACAGCAGGATAGCGATGATGCGATTGTTACCCATGCCGTGCAGCGTACGAAAGCGCTGCAAAACAAATATGGAAAAGATCGATTTTTCTTGTTTCACCGTAAGCGTCGATTCAACCCAACGGATCGCATCTATATGGGATGGGAACGCAAACGGGGCAAACTTGTGGAATTTGTCGATCTACTTTCAGGCAGTCGCGATACCAGTTTTACGACCGTATGCGGAGAGACGAACATTTTATCGCAGATTCGGTATGTGTTTACTGTCGATCATGATACACAACTACCGATGGGTACCGTCAGCCGGATGGCTGGTACGATCCACTACCCCTATAACCGTCCACGATTAAACAAAGAAGAAACGCGTGTTATCGAAGGTTTCGGCGTGCTGCAACCGCGCATTGGCGTGAGTTTTGAATCTACAACAAAATCTCGTTTTGCCTCTTTGTGGGCGGGAGAACCGGGGATTGATCCCTATGCATTTGCCGTCTCCGATCCCTACCAGGACTTATTTGGCAAAGCGATTTTTGTAGGCAAAGGTATTTTTGATGTCGAAGCTTTTCGCAAAACCTTGTCCAATCGCATTCCAGACAATATGGTACTTAGTCATGATATTCTCGAAGGCGGGTTTCTTCGTGCAGGTCTAACTTCGGATATAGAGGTTGTCGAAGATCACCCAGGTTCGTTTTATGCGTATCAACTTCGTGCGCACCGCTGGATTCGCGGTGATTGGCAACTGATCAGGTGGCTTTTGCGCACTTGTAAGAACCGTCAAGGAGATGTACAAAAAATTGACATATGCGGTTTGACGCGCTGGCATATTGTAGATAACTTGCGCAAAAGCCTGATTGCACCTTCGTTGTTGATAGTGACGCTCCTTGGACTTGGTGTATTACCTGGTAGGTCAGGAGCATGGGAAACTGTCGTTTTGCTAACGATATTTCTCCCCTTTGTGTTTGCCGTTATCTCTTGGTTGCAGGGCAAAAAATCGCTACGTTCCGTTGGTATTACTTTTTTGCAAGGTGGTTTTCGGTTGTTAACCTTGCCGTTTGCGTCGGTTGTTGCTTTGGATGCAGTGTTTCGTACGATATACCGAATGACAATTAGTAAAAAACACCTCTTAGACTGGGTACCGGCTGCTAAAACGGATAATGGTACAAAGAAACGGCGCGTTTTTGTATACGAACCGCTAGGTTACGCAATGGGAGCTGTTTTTGTCTTTTTGTCCTGGATGATAGCAGGTGTAGATGGTAGGGTGATATCCGTTGTCGCACTCATTTTGTGGGTATTAGCTCGTCCGATCGTGAAATGGTTGAATCAAGATAGGCAGGCGAATCGTCTGCGTTTTGTTGATGCAAAGCGAACTGAATTAGAGCAATTTGCTCGCCAAATCTGGGCGTTTTACGAACGCTATGTGACGGAGCAAGAGTCATGGTTGCCACCGGATAATGTGCAATACCTCCCTGAGGAGAAAATTGCTCATCGTACGTCGCCAACGAATATCGGATTGTATTTAGCTTGCGTAGTGGCTGCAGCAGATCTTAAGTTGATAACCGTTTATGCTATGGTTTTACGACTTGAATCTTCCCTGCGCACGCTATCCACCTTAGCGAAGTGGAATGGACATCTCTTTAATTGGTATGACACCCTGACAGGGGAACCGCTTGTGCCCCGGTATGTATCAACGGTAGACTCTGGGAACCTCATCGCTAACCTTATGGTCGTTCGTCAGGGACTGGAAGATTGGGGTACACGAGAGACGGAACTCAGATTATGTATCGAACAATTGATGTCAGATATCGAAAACTTCATTGAACAAACAGATTTTCAAGCGTTGTTTAACCCTGACGAACAGGTGTTTTGCCTGGGGTATCACGTGGAAGCTAACCAAAAAGAGAATGTGCTTTATGATTTATTGGCTTCCGAGGCTAGACAAGCAAGTTTTGTTGCTATTGCGCTTGGACAGATTCCCGCATCGCATTGGTTTGCGTTGGGGCGCACGATGACGATGCAAGGAAAGCATAAAGTACTCTTGTCCTGGTCTGGAACGATGTTTGAATACCTGATGCCAAATCTTATCATGAGGACCTATCGTGATACCGTCTGGGATTCTACCTATCAAGGTGTTGTTACTCGACAAATTCAATATGGGGATTTTCATGGTGTGCCGTTTGGTATATCGGAGAGTGGGTACTACGCATTTGATGAGCAAATGAACTACCAGTACCGTGCATTTGGCGTTCCGGGGCTTGGTTTTGATCGAGGGCTCGAGCGAAATCTTGTTGTGGCACCTTATGCGACGATGTTAGCCCTTCCTTTTGCCAAAGAGGTTGGCATGAAAGCCTTACGACAGTTTGAAGCATTGGGTGCTAAGGGTGAATATGGCTTTTATGAGGCTGTCGATTTTACGGTCAATCGTCTTCCACAAGGTGACAGATACAGAGTTATTCAAAGTTTTATGGCTCACCATCAGGCGATGAGTTTGTTGACGCTGACCAATTTGCTAACGAATGACAGTATGATTCGGCGATTTCATGCGGATAAACGTGTGCGAGCGGCCGATTTGCTTTTACAAGAACGAACTCCCGTCAAGGCGGCTCTGATTGAAAAACCAATTGGCCTATATGCACCCATTCCCGATTTTACACAGCAAGTCGATGAGGCTATTCGTATGTTTACGGAACCAACAGCTGATGTGTTTGTCAACGTTCTCTCTAATGGCCGTATGACAAGTATAGGGACGAATGACGGTAACGGTATGCTGATGTGGAATGGACTCTCAGTCATTCGGTGGCGGGAGGACCCTGTAGTCGATTCGTCAGGTGCGATTATTTATTTGCATGATGTTGATCGTGAAGTCACTTTTACACCCACTGACTTTCCTTGCCATCTAGTAGATGATCAAAAGACGGTTTTTGGGTTGGATCGATCGACTTATGAGGGAACGTATCAAGGTATCTATGCAAAACTTGAAATTACAGTATCTGGTGAGCTTGATGCTGAAGTTCGGCGTCTACGTGTGGTCAACCGAAGTAGCGAACAACGTACACTGGAAGTCACTTCTTTCTTTGAATTAGCACTAGCAAGTCAAGATACCGACAGAATTCATCCAGCTTTTAGCAAATTGTTTATTCAAACTAGCCATGACAAAGATGCCGCTTGTCTGTTGGCTAAGCGACGCCCACGCGAAGAGAAGGAAAATGAGACCTGGGCAGTTCACACGATGTACGTGGATAACAAAGAAGAAACCAAAGACTATGAATTTGAAACGGATCGTGCGGCTTTTATTGGACGTGGCGGATCTCTACAAGCACCGCGAGCGATGACAAAACGGCTTCGCGGATCCGTGGGTTCCGTGGTAGATCCAGCGTTTGTGATGCGGCGTTGTATTAGGCTGGCACCTGATGAGTCTGTTACTTTGTATATGATAACGGGTGTTACAACAAGTAGGGGAGAGGCTCTAAAACTTATTTCACAGTTGTGTGAACCTGCACAGGCAGATCAAGCATTTCACTTGGCTTGGGTGCGAACGCAGATTGATCTTCGTCATCTGCATCTTATGGCAAAGCAGATTGTGACTGCCAATGAGCTAGCTGCTAGTTTACTATTTACATCACCATTGTCTCGGATACGAAGAAAGGCAATCACACACAATCGATTAGGTCAATCATCTTTGTGGAGGCGAGGTATTAGTGGAGATGCACCAATTGTTACAGTTATGGTCAATAATGTAGCAGACCTTTCTTTTGTAGTGGATCTTGCTAAGCAGCACCATTACTTGTGTACACATGGTTTAGCAGTCGACTTAATTGTGCTTGATGACATAGTCGGCGGCTACCAAAATGAGTTAATGAAAAGACTTTATGAAGAACTTGCTGCGCGCGGAATTCATGAGAAAAGGCGCATGATCAGCCTAAAGACAAGCCAGTTGACAGAGGACGAATTGATCCTCGTCACGGCTGTATCTCGTGTCTTGTTACGTGCTGGCGGGCCGAGTCTGCATGCGCAATTGCAAATAGAAGAACATGGAACTGTGCGACTTGCAAGGCGAAATTCAATGCGAGTTTCAATGCACCGGGCAAGCACTTCACAGATGGCAATTGATTCCGAACCTGATCACTTGAAGGCAACCAAGGCAAGTAGCGAGTTTTTTAATGGCTGGGGTGGATTTGTCGACGAAGGAAAGGCTTATCAAATCAATGTTTCACAGGGAAACTATCTGCCAAAGCCATGGTCGAACGTTTTGTCCAATCCTCGATTTGGTACGCTGATAACTGAACTTGGCACAGGTTACACTTGGTGGCGAAATTCTCGGGAATGTAAGCTTACACCGTGGACGAATGATCCGGTCCTTGATCAACCTGGGGAATGTCTCTAT
>DAHWJX010000168.1:0-15493 GCA_027343965.1 Caryophanales bacterium
GTCAGGTTCATCCGTTCATTCCACAATTTTAGTAACTCCGCATACAAAAGAAATTGCTCCTGTTGTTTCCCGTTTATTTCAAGGTTTAGCGATGCCGCATCACGGACTAAAGACGCCATCGTATAATCCTGCACTAGATCACCCATGTACGCTAGCCTTTCTTACACTTGACTGAAGCCAGATCAGCAGTATTGATACGTCAGCCGGGGTAACCCCTGCGACGCGAGCCGCCTGTCCAATATTGATAGGCAATACATCATTCAACCGTTCCTTGGCTTCATTGGACAATCCAGGCACGATGCGATAATCCATTTCACGCGGAAGCAGTCGTGATTCTAACTTTTGTTGCTTGGAAATTTCCTGTTCTTGTCGAACAACGTACCCTTCATATTTTACTTGAATTTCTACCTGTTGCATTACATCATTTGGCAAGGGTTGATCTAAAGGAGCAAACTCATGCACCATGTCATAACTCACACCAGGTCGACGTAACAGTTGTTCAAGCGAACTAACATTACTCGGGATGGGGAGATCCTTCGCAGCAAACATAGGCTCGACAGAGTCAGGTTGCACACGAATACCACGCAGTCTCTGCCTTTCCTTTTCAATACCTGCGCGTTTTTCCACCATTCGTTCATACTTTTCTTCGCACAAAAGGCCAGCCTTAAACCCAATCTCCATCAAACGCAAGTCGGCATTGTCATTACGAAGCATCAATCTATGCTCGGCACGGGATGTGAGCAAACGATAGGGTTCCGCCGTACCCTTTGTCACCAAATCGTCGATCATCACACCGATATAGGCATCCGATCGCGACAAAATAACAGGTTCTCTTTCGAGCGCCTTAAGGGCAGCATTCATCCCAGCAATAATGCCCTGCCCAGCTGCTTCCTCATAACCAGATGTCCCATTAATTTGACCCGCAGTAAAAAGGCCAGGTACCGCTTTAGACTCTAACGTTGGCCACAACTGAGTAGGCAACAACGCATCGTATTCAATGGCATAACCAGGGCGTAACATCTCCACCCTTTCAAGGCCAGCAATAGACCGCAACATCTGAATCTGCACATCTTCCGGAAGACTCGTGGACATGCCCTGCACATACCATTCGGCGGTATGACGACCCTCTGGTTCTAAAAATACCTGGTGCGACAATCGGTCTTTAAAGCGCACAACCTTATCTTCGATACTCGGGCAATACCGTGGTCCACGCCCTTTAATCTCTCCCGAAAACAACGGTGCACGGTGCAAATTATCACCGATGATCTCGTGCGTGCGTTCCGAAGTATACGTCAAAAAGCAATTTACTTGATCCCTCGGAACTATGTCATCGTCAAAAGAGAACTGCCAGTGTTCCTTATCCCCTGGTTGCGCCAACATTTTCGAAAAATCGATGGAATTTTTATTAACGCGCGGCGGCGTTCCTGTTTTAAAGCGAACCAATTCAAAACCCAAATCGATAAGACTGTCGGTCAACTTAAGAGCCGGCAATTGACCATTCGGGCCGCTTTGATACGAAACATCCCCTAAAATAACTTTTCCTCGTAAATACGTTCCCGTCGTTAAAACCACCGAACGCGAAAAGTATTGGACGCCCGTTTGTGTGCACACACCGAGGACATGGCCATTTTCCGTAAGAATCTCATCAACCATTCCCTGACGTAATGTCAAGTTCGGCTGATTTTCGATGACGTACTTCATACTGCGACCATACTCTGCCTTATCCGATTGAGCTCGCAAAGCTTGTACAGCCGGACCCTTTCCTGTATTCAACAACCGCATTTGAATTTGCGTCAAATCGGTGTTTCGCGCCATTTGCCCACCTAATGCATCAATCTCACGCACAACGATACCCTTAGCAGGACCGCCAACAGAAGGATTACAAGGCATAAAAGCGATCGTATCCAAATTGATCGTTAAAAGTAGCGTTTGGCACCCCATACGCGCAGCCGCTAATGCAGCTTCCGATCCAGCATGACCAGCACCTATAACGATCACATCATACTGTCCGCCAAAATAACGCATCGCCTTCACCTCATTTTCCTAAACAAAATTGTGAAAATATCTGGTCGAGAAGATCTTCTCTAGGTGTTTCTCCTATCACTTCACCAAGCGTAATCCAAGCCTGCTGCATATCCACAGCGATAAGATCAAGGGTTTGACCTTCTTGTACCGAATCCATGACATTTTGTAAACATCCACTTGTTTCTTCAAGCAACATAATATGCCGACTCGACGCGAGAAACGGTGCATCAGAGACTTGTTGACCTGATCCTGCAACTAAGTGACAAATTTTACGTTCAAACTCGAGTACATTCTGATGCGACAAAGTGGAATGGAGCATGACCCTGTCAGTGCCCACCTGCTGATTGACAAAAGCAGTGTCAATCACTATCGGCAAGTCGGCTTTGTTAATCAAGGCAAAACCCTTTTTGTGCGCTAACAAATCCAACAACTCAAGATCTGTATCCGCAAGCGGCCGACTGCCATCAAGTAAAACAACTATCAAATCCGCCTCTTCTACTACTTCACGACTCTTACGAACACCAATTTTTTCGACAATATCTTCAGTCTCCCGAATTCCTGCCGTATCGACGATGTAAAAAGGTATACCGCCGATATCCACCTTTTCTTCAATCAAGTCTCGCGTTGTACCAGGTATATCAGTTACAATCGCACGATCTATTTTTACCAGAGAATTGAGTAACGATGATTTTCCGACATTCGGGCGCCCTATGATAGCAAGCCTCACACCATCACGCAAAATGCGTCCATGAAGCGCCTCATCCAGCAAGACATGCAATCGCTGCGTTAGTCCTTTGGCTTCCTGATACACAAACTCAGACGTCGCTTGTTCGTCATCATGTTCCGGATAGTCAATCGTAACTTCAATTCTCGCCAAAACCTCAAGCATGTCATGGCGAATTGCTTGAATGGTTTGTTTTAAGGTTCCTTGAACCTGCCTCAAAGCAGCGACACGCGCCAGATCTGTCTGTGCGGCGATCAATTCCATGACACCTTCTGCTTGGGACAAGTCAATACGTCCATGAAGATACGCACGCTTTGTAAATTCACCAGGTTCAGCAAGTCTAGCACCTGCGCGCACAATTTCTCGCAATACTGCTTGCACAGCCTGCCAACCACCATGCGTACTTACTTCCACCACGTCTTCTCTTGTATAGGTTCGCGGTTTACGCATTAAAGTCACAAGAACCTCGTCAATCACGCTTTTATCATCTAATTTGATTATCAGCCCGTAGTGAACCGTATGCGTTTTAGATGCATGCAGCGGACTTTTACTTTGAAAAATACGGTCAACTATCGCAATAGCATCAGGCCCGCTAACACGAATCACAGCGATGCTCGCTTCTCCCATCGCTGTAGCGATAGCGGCAATCGTATCCGTTGTTGCTGACACTCATTATGCACTCCCTTAACAAGATAACAAAAAAGTTGGAGCCCGAACTTGATGCTAGGACGCCAACTTTTTCATTATCATGTCATGTGTGATGACACTTTAGCGTACCTGCTGTCGGTACTTACTTTCGGCACGCAAACTAGGTTTGCGCACGGCTTTATGAACCTCCATCGGAATGATAACGATCGCTCTATCCGGTTCCGTTCCACGACTTTCCGTTCGTACGTCTTGCCGTTCTTGCAAAGCAACATGAATAATCTTTCGTTCTTGAGCTGTCATAGGCTCAAGTGAGATTTCTTTTCTCAAGTATAAAGCCTTTTCAGCCATTTTTTCGGCTCGATATTGAAGCGCCTGTTTACGTCGCTCCCGATATCCCTGTGCATCCACCGTAAAATGATAACGTTTATCCGCATGTTTATTGCCTATAGCCGTAACCAAATATTCGATAGAATCTAACGTCTGCCCATGTTTTCCGATCAACAGGCCTACACGATCACCTTGTAAATCAAACGTTACATCACGACCGTCGACGCGCTTTTGAACACGGACCGCTAAGTGCATTGTGATGAACATTTCACGCAAAAAACGTTCGGCATCGCCCACAGGATCATCGATTGCTGTGATCGCAATTTCCGCATTGCGTGACCCAAATCCCAAAAAACCCCTCGTCGGGGCAACTTGTACAACGACTTGCGCGCGGTCGCGGGTTATTCCGAGTTGCTGTAACCCAACTGCGACCGCCTCTTCTACCGTCTTCGCCGTTACGTGAACCTTCCTCATCAGCGATCATGCCCCCTGATTCGTAGGCTTAACCCGAGTGAAGTACGTTTGAAAAATCGTAAATACGTTACTGACAACCCAGTACAAAGCCAACCCTGCATCGAACTTTAATCCCATGAAAAAGATCATGACAGGGAAAATATACATAATCATCTTTTGGCTGGATTCCATCTGTACCATCGTCAAGCGCGTCTGAAAATAACTCGTCACCGCTGCAAGCACTGGTAAAATATACGTGTGATCAGGCACTCCCAAAGGCAACAACCCCAGGAACTTAGATGATAACATCGCCTGATCTGTATAAATGGCTCGATACAATACCCACAAGACGACCATCTGCAACAGCATCGGCATACACCCTGCAACAGGATTTACGCCCTCGGACTTATACACATTCATCGTTTCTTCTTGGAACTTTTTCGAATCGCCAGCGTACTTTTTCTTAAGTTCTTGAAGGCGCGGCTGCAACGCTTGCATTCGCTTGGTGTTGCGCAAACTACGAATCACAAGCGGCATGGTGACAAGCCGAATCAAGATCGTCACTACAATAAGAGCCAACCCATAATCGTGAAATGTGAATTGCGCTACCCAATTAATAAAGTGCGCCAAACTATTAACTGCGTCATCCCAAACACTAGGACTCGCAGGCACCTTCGCTGTGTTCGTCGCAGCGAACGCCGATGCACTGCTTCCGAAAAACATGGCAGCACCCAGTGCTAATCCCATCAATCTTGAGGTACGCAAACCCACTACAAACCAACCTCCCACACGATTACGGCAATGGATCGTATCCACCTGGATGCCAAGGACCACATCGTACAATGCGTCGCAAAGAAAGCCAACCACCCTTAAACACACCATACTTTTTCACTGCCGCCAAGGAGTAATGGGAGCAAGTAGGTTCAAACCGACAGGAAGGAGGTGTTAAAGGTGAGATAAATAACTGATAAAAACGAATAATCCCGATGACGATGAGCTTCACTATCGAACGCCCCTCTACACCAGTACTAACTACACAATTTAGCTCTTTTCAACAATAACACCATCTGCTTGTCCACATCATTACACGTTTTTAAACAAGGGGCCTCTTTGCGAGCAATCACAACGATAAAGAAACCACGATCAAACTGCTGCACGTGTCGACGCAATGATTCTCGCAGCAACCGCTTTGTCCTGTTTCTTACGACAGCATTGCCCACTTTTTTACTGACGGAAAAACCCACTTTAGTGGCTTCTCCCTTTCGCCTCTTCAATACATAGAGTACATAGTACCTATTTGCAACCGAAGTACCATGCAAAAAAACCGTCCGAAAATCACGATTTTGTTGCAAGCGGTGACCTTTAAGAGTCACCTTATATCTAATCAGTTCCATAACGTTTTCCGGCACAGAGTAGAACCTCCACTGATCACGGCACGCCCGGTCATAACGGAAAAAAAGACCACCGAACAAGTGGCCTACGCTGATAAGACTTTTCTACCTTTGCGGCGTCTTGCGGCCAAGACACGGCGGCCATTTTTTGTAGACATCCGCTTACGAAATCCATGAACTTTCTTGCGCTTACGAACATTAGGATTATAAGTCGGTTTCACAGTTAGTCACACCTCCCCAAGCGTCCCTTCATAGAAGAAACACCTTCTAATTATAGTGACGTATTCCTTCGGATGTCAAGTTAAAAAGGTCGTCCACAGGCAGTTATCAACATGTGGATAATTATTGTGTACATTTTCTTTATAGACACGATGCACAATAATTATCCACAGCCTCGACATTTCCTTTACTTCTTCGACAAATTACGTTCTAAATCGCGCAAAATAGCCCCTCATTGTTGTCTAACAAACGCTTTTTTGATATGATTGGACAGCATTAATGGAACGGCTGTTTTACTTATCCACAGGTTATGAACACCTGTGGATAAGTTATCCCCACCATCTGCTATTGTGTATAAGTTGCTTGTTATACACACCGCCCTTGTGGATACGTCAGCTTCCAACTCTTTTTATCTCGGGGGGCTTTTATTGTATGACCATTTCCGCCGAAGCGCTGTGGGAAAAAGCGCTTCTTTTGATGGAAAAGAAGTTAGGAAAAGTTATCTTTCAAACCTGGTTTGCTGTCACTGAAGTTGAATCCTTTGATGGCCAAAACTTATTGATCCGCGTTCCAACCGAACTCGCTCTTGATCATATCAACAAGTTTTATGCTGATACGGTACAAAATGTCGTAGCTGATTCGACATCTTCACCGATTACAGTTCACTTTGTCCTTCCAACAGCCAATTCATCGAAAACGCTTACAGGAAATAGCAAGTCTGCGGATCAGGATCGCAATGAATTTCCACAAACCACATCGTTCAATGCCCGCTATACATTTGAGACGTTCGTGATTGGCGATCGCAACAAATTGGCGCACGCTGCAAGCATCGCGATTGCAGAAAAACCTGCTGCATCCTATAACCCTTTTTTCCTATATGGAGGCGTTGGTCTTGGTAAAACGCATCTGATGCATGCGATTGGGCAACGTGCACTCGAGATCAATCCATCCTCGCGCGTCGTCTACATTACAAGTGAAACGTTTGTACGCGAATTTGTGACAGCTCTTCAGTCAAACTCTGTGCCGGATTTCCGTAACAAATATCGAACGGTTGATATCTTATTAATTGACGATATCCAATTCATCTCTGGCAAAGAATCAACACAAGAAGAATTTTTTCATACCTTTAATACTTTGCATGGTGACCATAAACAAATCGTTATCACGAGTGATCGATCACCAAAAGATATTCCAGATCTTGAAGATCGGTTACGTTCCCGCTTTTCCGGAGGATTGATCATTGATATCAAGCCGCCAGAATTTGAGACTCGTATTGCCATCTTACGCAAAAAAGCTAAAGCGGAAGGTATCGACATTCCGGATGAGGCCATCCATATGATCGCATCCAAGGTGGAAACAAACGTTCGTGAATTAGAAGGTGCCCTAATTCGCGTCATCGCGTATTCATCTATGATGTCACGTGACATTGATACATCTCTCGTTATTGATGCTTTATCCGATCTGGTAGCTACAGCAGCTAAAAAACCAATCACAGCCACCGATATTCAACGCGTGGTGTCATCACATTACCATCTAAAGACAGAAGATCTAAAAGGCCGATCGCGTCAACGAGATATCGCTTTTCCGCGGCAAATTGCCATGTTTTTGGCAAGACAAATGACAGGCTTGTCACTCCCAAAAATCGGCGAAGAATTTGGCGGGAGAGATCATACGACAGTGCTTCATGCATGCGATAAAGTCGAAAAAGAAATTCAAGCTGATCATCATCTTAGTCAAGTCGTCCAACACCTTAGAGAAACGATATCCACCATGTAATAAACCGATACTAACGCACTTATCCACATGTGGATAACAAGCAAATTCCTTTTCCACCTATGCTTTATAGCACTTATCCACATATCCACAGCCCTAATAATAATCATTATTTTAAATACATCTTTAAATAACTTACTAAATAACCAGATTGGAGTGGAATTTTTATGCGTTTTGTCGTTCGCAAAGCTGACTTTTTACAAGGATTGCAACAAGTAGCACGAGCCATACCAACGCGTACGCCTAAACCGATCCTTTATGGCGTTTTACTCACAGCACAAAAAGATCGACTCTATATCACAGGCTATGATTTAGAAATTGGTATTCAAATGCATATCGAAAATCCTGAAGATAAAGAACAAAGCATTATTCAAATTGAGCAAGAAGGTTCCGTTGTTTTACAAGCACGTTATCTCATCGACATCGTGCGAAAATTGCCTCACTCCCTTATTCGTTTTGATTCACAGCAAAGTAACGTGACGATTCAATCAGGAACAGCAACCTATCAGCTAAATGGTATGGATTATCACGAATATCCAGATTTACCAACCGTTCATGATGAACGTGGTTTTGCCATAACAGCATCATCACTTAAAGGACTTATTGAACACTCAGCTTTTGCGGTAGCCTCATCAGAAGTTCGTCCCACATTAACTGGTGTCTTATGGAATTATTCTGACAGTAAACTTACTTTAACAGGCACAGATAGCCATCGTTTGTCAACGCAAAGCACAGAAGTTGAATCACATCAAGACTATGCCTTTATGGACTCCATTATTCCTGGGAAAAGTTTGATAGAACTTTCGAAGATCCTGCCTGACACAGATCAATTGGTCGATATTTTGATTGAAGATAATCAATTGCTCGTTACTTTTTTAAATACACGTTTTTTGTCGCGTTTAATCGAAGGCAAATTCCCAGATACGACACGAATTATTCCTTCGACATTTCGAACGACCATTGTTTTTTCCACGAAGGATCTCCATGACAGTGTCGAGCGCGCTGCTCTGCTTGCTCGCGATACAGATAACAACATCGTTCGTTTCCAGTTTCGGCGGAACAACATCGAAGTTTTGTCGCATTCCCCAGAGATCGGTAAAGTGGTTGAATCTATCGATCCCATCACGTTTGAGGGCGAAGATATGATGATTGCGTGTAACGCCAAATTTATGATTGACGCTTTGCGCCAAACCCCAACCGATCAAGTACGGGTAGAACTAACCGGTTCAGGAAGTCCATTTGTACTTCGCCCAATCGGGCTTGACGATTTATTGCACTTGATTTTGCCAGTGCGAATCGCCAATATATAAGTTACGATGAAAATTCAAACTCCTTATGTAACCTTGCAACAAGTTCTAAAGTACACTGGCGTTGCTTCTTCTGGTGGGAGTGTTAAGTTTTTACTTGAAGAAACGACCGTGTTGGTTAACGGCGTTCGGGAAACTAGGCGCGGAAGAAAACTTTACCCAGGAGATTGTGTACGTTACGAAGACCAATCCGTTTGTATTGAGTCTGATCAAGATCATGAAGGTTAAACGGCTTGATGTGCAAAATGTTCGTTCCTACAGTTTTACCCAAGTAGAATTTGGTGAAAACTTAAATATCATATACGGCAGAAATGCGCAAGGTAAAACGACGATTTTAGAGTCCTTAGCTCTATTTTCTTATGGGCGCTCACCGAGGGCTCATCTAGATCGGGAAGTCATCTCATTTGGCCAGGAAGAAAGCAGGCTGCGTGTTTTATGTAGCGGCTTACAAGGGACGACAGATCTTGCTATGAAAGTGACAGGCAAAGGTAAACACGTAATGGTTAATCGTGTGACCAAGAAAAGTCTGTCGGAGTTTTTGGGGCATTTCTACGCCGTTTATTTTTCACCTGATGATTTACAAATTGTCAAAGGTGGTCCTGAAGATCGGCGGAGGTTTGTCAATCTAGGCTTGTCACAAATTCAACCAAGTTTTCTTCAGGATCTGCAATTGTATAATCATTTGCTCAACCAACGAAATCGATTGTTAAAAATGAGACAATCATTGGCACTTGATGTTTTTGATGAGCAAATGAGTCAAGCAGGCGCCCGTCTTATAACGGCACGACGTCAATTTGTCGCTAGATTATGTGAACTTTCAGCGCAACATGATGACATCATCTCAGAAACACAGGATCAACTAAAGATCGCTTATATCACATGTGCGGAAGATGGCGGGCTTGAAGAAATTGCCGAAAATTTGCAACATTCGTGGCATCAGGCAAGAGATAAAGATCTGCAAAAGGGATTTACAACGATCGGCCCCCACCGTGATGATATGTCCATTCTCTTAGCTAATCAACGAGCTGATCGCTTTGGTTCTCAAGGTCAGCAACGTTCTATTGTCCTGTCTCTTAAGATCGCGCTTGTCGATCATATTCGCGAAAAGACAGGTGAATATCCAGTTTTGTTGCTTGACGATGTATTGTCTGAACTCGATGAAGTTCGACAACAGCATTTATTACAATTGATCGGACGCACACAGACTATTCTAACCACTACGCATCCCGATCAAGTTCCGTCAACCTTGTCTGTGCCCCGTAAGGTGTTTGAAACGGCACATGGTATACTATCGGTTAAAGGAGCGTGAATGACGTGTTCATTCACCTAGGCGGCGACATTGCTATTGCGGCAAATAACGTGATTGCCATTATTGACGTCAAGCATGCCAAAAATGATTCTACGCAAGAATTCCTTAACCAAATGCATACTTTAGGTAAACTTTATCGCATAGAAGAAAAGGCCAGTAAATCCTACGTTATTACTGATGATTGTGTGTATATATCCCCCATTTCTTCTACAACACTGAAAAAGCGCGCATTTTCTGTAGACGCATTACATTCGCTTATGCCATAAGAAAGTTGGAGGCGATTTTTTTTGTCTGATTATGACTCATCTCAGATTGTGGTGCTTGAAGGTTTAGAGGCTGTTCGTAAAAGACCAGGTATGTACATCGGTTCGACAAGTGCCAGAGGTTTGCACCATCTTGTCTGGGAGATTGTAGATAATGCCATTGATGAAACTCTAGCTGGTTTTTGTGACACGATTACTGTGACGATTCATGAAGATCAATCGGTGACCGTAGAAGACAACGGGCGTGGTATTCCTGTCGATATCCATGAAAAAGTTGGATTACCTGCTGTTACCGTTGCATTGACGATTCTGCATGCTGGTGGAAAATTTGGTGGTGGAGGTTATAAAGTATCAGGTGGTTTACACGGTGTTGGTGCTTCGGTTGTTAACGCCTTGTCTGAATGGCTGCATGTATACGTAAAACGTAACAACAACCTGTATAAGCAGACTTTTTCACGAGGGGTTCCTACGTCTGAACTTGAGACGGTGGGTACGTCAGATGCGACAGGGTCGATTATTACATTTAAACCTGATACCGAAATTTTTACAGAAACGATCGAATTGCAATTCGAGACACTACAAACTCGCTTGCGTGAGTTGGCATTTTTGAATGCCGGTGTATCGATTAATTTGCATGATGAACGGGCTGATCGCCATCAGGTTTACCATTATGAAGGTGGCGTGCGATCTTTTGTTGAGTTTCTAAATCGTGGTAAAGATGTTTTGCATGAGGAAGCTGTGTTTATCACAGGTGAACGCGACAAAGTGTTGGTTGATGTCGCTTTGCAATACAACGACGGCTATAATAGCAACATTTTCTCGTTTGCCAATAACATCAATACTATCGAGGGCGGTACCCATGAATCAGGTTTTAAGGCCGCGTTAACGCGCGTCTTAAATGATTATGCTCGACGTAACAATCTTTTAAAAGATGCCGATCAAAACTTATCTGGTGAAGATGTTAGAGAAGGTATTACAGCGATCATCAGTGTTAAGCTTCCTGAGCCGCAATTTGAAGGACAAACAAAAACTAAGCTTGGCAACAGTGAAGTTAAAGGCATCGTTGAGAGTTTGTTTGCCGAAAAATTAGCGACATTTGTTAACGAGAATCCAAGCGTTGCGCGGCGCATTCTAGATAAAGCGGTTACAGCCGCTAGAGCCAGAGAAGCGGCAAGAAAAGCGCGTGAATTAACACGGCGAAAAAACGCATTAGAAGTCAGTTCATTGCCCGGCAAACTCGCTGATTGTTCAAGTCGTGATGCATCGATCAGTGAAATATATATCGTCGAAGGGGACTCTGCTGGAGGTTCGGCAAAGCAAGGGAGAGACAGACATTTTCAGGCCATTTTGCCTTTGCGTGGTAAAATTTTAAACGTCGAGAAAGCGAGACTCGATAAAATTTTATCGAATACAGAAATTCGTGCTATTATTACGGCCCTTGGAACTGGCATTTCTATGGACTTTGATATCACGAAGGCTCGTTATCATCATGTTGTGATTATGACAGATGCTGATGTGGATGGAAGTCACATTCGTATTTTATTACTCACGTTTTTCTATCGTTATATGAGAGAGCTGATCGATGCCGGTTTTGTGTATATTGCGCAACCACCACTTTATAAAATCACGAAAAGCAGACAAGTCCAGTACGCTTACAATGATGCGGAATTGCAACGCATTCAGGATCAACTTGGACGTACAGGAGTGGAAATTCAGCGATATAAAGGGCTTGGCGAGATGAATGCAGAACAACTATGGGAGACCACCATGGATCCTACCACACGCACTTTGCTGCAAGTAACGATGGAAGATGCTGCCGATGCAGACGGCACTTTTAGTGTCTTGATGGGAGACCGAGTAGAACCTAGACGGGAATTCATCGAAGAACATGCACGTTATGTGCGAAATTTGGATATTTGATGCCTGGGAGGCAATGCATTCGTGGCTGAGCAAGGGAAAGTTTTACCGATTGATATTAGTTCGGAGTTGCGCACATCATTTATTGACTATGCGATGAGTGTCATTATCAGTCGAGCATTGCCTGATGTGCGTGATGGATTAAAGCCTGTCCATCGTCGGATCATCTACGCGATGATGGAACTTGGCATGACACCTGACAAGCCCTATAAAAAGTCAGCTCGTGTTGTTGGCGATGTTCTCGCTAAGTATCACCCTCATGGTGATACGGCGGTGTATGATGCTTTGGTGCGACTTGCTCAAGACTTTTCGACAAGGTATCTGTTAGTAGATGGGCACGGCAACTTTGGTAGTGTTGACGGTGATTCAGCCGCTGCTATGCGGTATACGGAATCACGTATGTCATCGTTAGCTTTGGAGCTTGTTCGAGACATCAACAAAGAGACGGTTGATTTTGTACCTAACTATGACGAAAGTGAACGGGAACCGAGTGTTTTACCATCGCGTTTCCCTAATCTTCTCGTCAATGGTTCATCGGGTATCGCAGTTGGTATGGCAACGAACATGGCCCCTCATAATCTAACTGAAGTGATCGATGGCGTTGTTATGTTAATTGACAACCCTGACGTTACTATCGCGGAATTGATGACGGTGATAAAAGGGCCAGATTTCCCGACTGCGGCTGTTATTTTAGGGAAAGATGGCATTCGCAAAGCGTACGAGACTGGCCACGGTAGTTTGATGATGCGAGCGGTACATACGATTGAGGAAGAAAAAAATGGGAAGATGCGCATTATCATTACTGAACTTCCGTACCAGGTGAACAAGGCAAAATTGATCGAGAAGATTGCGGAACTTGCACGCGAGAAAAAAATCGATGGCATAACGGACCTTCGCGACGAGAGCGACCGACGTGGCATGCGCATTTTGATTGAATTGCGTCGCGATGTGCGTCCACAAGTTGTATTAAATAACCTATACAAACACACACCCATGCAATCGACGTTTGGTGTCAATGCATTGGCACTTGTTCATGGACAGCCCCGTGTGCTTAATCTCAAAGAATTGCTGTTTTATTACCTTGAGCATCAAAAAGATGTTATCGTTCGACGCACCAAGTTTGATCTGCGTAAAGCTGAAGCACGCGCACACATTTTGGAAGGTTTGCGTATAGCGCTTGATAACCTTGATGAGGTGATAGCGCTCATTCGCAGTTCTGCAACTGCTGAGATCGCACGAAATGGCTTAATCGCGCGTTTTGCGTTAAGCGAAGAACAGGCACAGGCCATTCTTGATATGCGTCTGCAGCGCTTGACAGGATTAGAACGCGAAAAAATTGAAAATGAATATAAGGAATTACAGCGTTTGATTGCAGAATATCGTGCTATTTTGGCTGATGAAAGTCTGGTCTATGGCGTTATTAAAAAAGAGATCCTCGAGATTCGTGACAAATATGGCGATGAGCGCCGCACTCGCATTTTAGCCGCAGAAGGTGAATTTGACGAAGGGGACTTTATTCAGGAACAAGATGTTGTGATTACGATTTCTCATTCCGGTTACATCAAACGTGCTCCATCAAGTACCTATCGGAGTCAACGCCGGGGTGGGCGCGGAATTACAGCGATGGGGACTAAGGATGAAGATTTTGTCGAACATTTGTTCATAACATCGTCGCATAATAATCTTCTGATCTTCACCAATAAGGCTAAAGTCTACCGCCTTATGGCCTATGAGGTGCCGGAACTTGGCCGAACAGCTAAGGGAGTTCCGATCATCAATTTGTTGAATATTGAGCAGGGCGAAAAGATCTCCGCCGTGATTCCTGCGACATCGGAGGATATGGAACGGGAAGATTACTATTTATTTACGGCAACAAAACACGGTATCGTGAAAAAGACGTCGTTGAGCGCGTTCGCTAATATTCGTAAAGCTGGGCTTATTGCTTTGTCTTTACGTGAAGATGATGAGTTAATTGGCGTACGTCTGACCGATGGTGAACAAGATATCATTATGGGGACCAAATTGGGTATGTCCATTCGTTTCCCGGAATCTGATGTCCGTCCGATGGGTCGCGTTGCATCTGGTGTTAAAGGCATTGCCTTAGATCACGAAGATAAAGTCATTGACATGGATGTTATTCAACCAGATACCACGGTACTTGTTGTTACCACGAAGGGTTATGGAAAACGAACGACAATTGATGATTATCGCACGCAATCGCGCGGAGGGAAAGGCGTAAAAACGCTTAACGTCACGCGTAAAAACGGCCCTGTCGTTGGTCTAAAGGTGGTCAATGAAGGTGAAGACCTGATGATCATCACGAATACAGGCGTGGCCATTCGTCTGCATATGGATGATATATCAACGTATGGACGCAATACACAAGGTGTGAAGTTGATCAACGTGGGCGAAGAGGACGAAGTAAGTACGGTGGCACGACTTGTGTCAACGGAAGATGATGAAGATACGGAAGAATAGTGAAAATCGTAGTACAATAGGATGAGGGACTTGCTCCATTGTATAGCGAAAGGGAGTCGACGCATGGAATTTGTCATCGATCAATTCTCGATTTTCTTGGTGGTCGTCTTGTTTCTAGTGATGGAGGCCATCATTGTTAATCTCGTAATGCCTCGGTCTAAATAGCTTTTCCCTGACATATCATTGCATGCGTACGGTTGTGTGTGCATGGCTGTGGAGTATGGCCGTTTTGGCAAGTTGCGTGACATCGTCGCATGACATCACATGATATAGTTGCACAAAGTGGTAGGTTCGGCCCTTTTGACCTTGATGGGATTTCAAACAAATCTCGCAGGTGATTGGGGTCGTTGTTATGTATGTGTATAGTGAGTGCATATGAGGTGGAAACTACGGTAGGGACTATAAGCCGGATTTTCTGGCATATAGGAGTTGTGCGATGGGACTGACCACAAGAAGCCGGCTGTCGTGGCTTATTTCGTCCCTGTGGCCTGGAAATGGGCGATTGAGACGCGATAGACCGTGCGATTCGGCGTAGTCATGCAGCATGAACGCTTATGATTGGCAATACGCCATCGGATCCGGCTTATGACGCACCGCCCGCCCGGGTGTGGCTACGTATGATAGCGTTTCAAAACCCAACGTATCTCTACCAATCCAAA
>DAHWJX010000009.1:0-3340 GCA_027343965.1 Caryophanales bacterium
GAAACTCCGAACACAACATGGCCGTTTGCAGCCCCTCTTGCAGGGCTTGCACGCGTCGTAAACTTTGATAATTAAATGAGGATAACACGACACGATCTTGCATATGCATCTCTTTGATCAATTCCACCACTTGTTTCTCAATGCCAGGATAGGTTACTTTATTCGTCTTTAATTCGATATTAACCAGCAAGGGGGTACTTTTAATAAAATCAAGAACATCATCAAGCCTTGGTATCTTTTCACCGATAAACTGAACGCCAAATTTATAGCCGGCATCAAGTGCTTGCAAAAAAGCAAAAGACGCGGTCTGAATGGACCCGCGCCCTTGCGTCGTGCGCGTCACCGTTTCATCGTGAATGACGACAAGGACATGATCAGAGGTTCGATGCACATCAAGTTCAATGGCATCGGCACCGAGTTTTAAGGCCGCTTCAAAAGCGGCCATAGTATTCTCAGGAGCGACAGCACTGGCACCACGATGTGCCCAGATCTGCATAGCAAATCCTCATTTCATCACACGCTGTAATTTGGAGCTTCTTTAGTAATATGCACGTCATGAGGATGACTTTCACGGAGACCTGCCCCGGTTATGCGTAGAAATTGTGAGTTTTGCTGCAAATCTTCGATGGTATGTGTCCCACAATACCCCATGCCAGCTCGTAATCCTCCGATCAATTGAAAGACGATCTCGGACAGTGGACCACGATAGGCTACACGTCCTTCGATGCCTTCAGGTACGAGCTTTTTATTTTGCTCCTGAAAATATCGGTCAGAACTACCTGATTTCATTGCACCAATGGATCCCATACCACGGTAGACTTTGAAGCTGCGGCCTTGAAAGATTTCCATTTCGCCAGGGCTTTCTTCTGTTCCTGCAAAAAGACTGCCAATCATGACGACACTTGCTCCAGCGGCAATCGCTTTAGTGATGTCTCCGGAGAATTTAATGCCGCCATCGGCAATAATTGGGACGCCATATTCTCTAGCCACCCTGGCACAATCGTAAATAGCGCTTATCTGCGGCACGCCAATACCAGCAACAATGCGGGTTGTGCAGATGGAACCTGGTCCAATACCCACTTTTACGGCATCAGCACCCGCATCAATTAAATCACGTGTAGCTTCCGCAGTAGCTACGTTGCCCGCAATAATATTTAGGTCCGGATACAAGTCCCGCAGACGCCTTACCATTTGAATAACACCTGTTGAATGCCCGTGTGCTGTATCCACGACGATGACGTCAACTCCGGCCTTTACGAGCGCTTGAGCGCGCTGGAAAGAATCAGGCCCTGTGGAAACTGCTGCTCCTACAAGTAATCGACCATGGCTATCCTTGGCTGCATTTGGAAATTGCTTTGCTTTCTCAATATCCTTGATGGTGATCAAGCCTTTTAGGATAAACCCTTCATCAACAATCGGCAGTTTTTCAACTTTATGGCGCTGCAGAATTTCTTTGGCTTCTTCAAGCGTTGTGCCAACGGGTGCCGTCACTAAACCTTCACGGGTCATGACTTCTCCGATAGATCGGCTAAAATTCTTTTCGAAACGAAGATCGCGATTGGTCAAAATACCAACGAGTTTCCTTTGTTCATCAACGATAGGAACCCCTGAAATACGATATTTAGCCATTATCGCTTCTGCGTCATAAATGGGATGCTCGGGAGTAAGAAAGACGGGATCTGTGATAACGCCACTTTCCGATCGTTTGACCTTATCCACTTCTTCAACTTGTTCGTCGATGGTAAAATTCTTATGGATAATCCCAATGCCGCCTTCACGCGCAATTGCAATCGCCAGCTTGGATTCTGTCACCGTATCCATGCTGGCGCTCATCAAAGGAATAGTAAGGTGGATGCGTTTCGTCAATTTTGTAGAAATAGAAACATCCCGTGGTAATACATCTGACTTAGCTGGTTTCAAAAGAACATCATCAAACGTGAGTGCTTCTGCCCCAAATTTGTCTGACCAGTTTGCCATAATAACCTCCCTTAGTGAATAAAACCGATGTCATCGGCAGATATTTATGTGTAAGTCTATCCTCCTAGATGTAGCCTGTCAACTACCACGTATGCGAGGAACGATATCGTGCCTTCCCATCTCATAAGTTTTGATGTGTCATCCCGTGTGTCATCATGGCGACAAACCGTGCGCAGGGTAGAATCTCCGTCCTATGCTGTTCGCATCTTGACGACTGCATACCAACAGTTAGGTTTTACGCCGCCTAAATCCAGCGTTATTGAAGCGTCCTTTGCTATGTCATCTGCTGTAGCGCAAATGCAAGCCTATTTTCTTGCAGCACAGTCCGTCGCCCTTAATTCACGTCCCATTCTGCTGTACTATGGAATGCTTCATTTGGCAAAGGCCATAGCTATCATAGCTAACCCTTATTATGGCGACACCTTAGAATCCCAAAAGCACGGATTATCGATCCGCAGAAAAAAAGGACGGTACGAATATTTTAAAGATCGTGTCTTCATTCAGAAAAACGGTGTTTTTCTTGACTGGTATTCATCCTTACACATAATCACCAAAGTTTGGCCGCTACCCGGCATGGCTGTGTGCGCGAACGCAAGTATCGAAGACCTTGCGCATGCATCACTTCCGGTGATTGAATTATGGCGATGTATCCCTGATCTAGCTCCCCTCTTATCGATAACAGGCAAAAGTTCGCGTTGCATAAGTCTTTACCTGTCTGATGTAAATAACGCGACTATAACCGCCACCTCGTCACCACAGCTACCGCATATAGAACGGCTAGCTCAAGAGATCGGGCTTGCCCCGAACATGGCTCTGCAATACCTTCAGCAATTCTATTATCCAGCAACAAACATTCACGCATGGGCTTGTATAGATCGACCTCATCTCTTGTCTCATGGTACAGATCCGGATCTTATCATCTGTGTGCCACCGCTTTCAGCCACACTTTTAAGAGATTTTTCATTTCCTGAACCGCTCGTTTATTTTGCTCTGCTCTTTCAACTTAGTATGCTTCAACGTTACGAGCCAATGGAATGGGTCTCTTTAACCAATGACCCCATGAGTATGGAATACATGATCATCGAAATCCTCTGTGACAACACACTATCCTTGACACCTTATTTATTTTCCCATTTGATTAGTGCCATTGAACAGACGCCGCAAGAGTAAAAACGCTTTCACTTGCGATCATGACACGAAAAACCTGCCGCTTCAAAATCACCATAACGAAAAAGCGACACGCATCCACGAAGAAATCTTCGCTTACGAGTCGCTTCTTTGCTACTACGTAGCAGTACTACGCATAGTACTGCTGCTCTTGCCTGGCAACTTCCTACTCTCCCAGGACCCTGCGGTCCAAGTA
>DAHWJX010000024.1:0-39796 GCA_027343965.1 Caryophanales bacterium
TATAGCCTGTTCGATATCAAACGCTGAAACCATTTGTGGATCCAAATAAATATTTTCCTGCAGCAGTACATTTCCTGCCCTGTCTTTCGTAATTACGTATCGTGGCAACAACAACCAACCGAATGGCCATTTATCCCACAGCCCTTTATCCTTAACGTGTTCTCCATAAAACGGTAGGGCCAGAAAAAATCGTACATCATCTTTATTTTGATTCCACACATTATCTGTGAACTGAGCATATGCCTCTCGCAACAGTAAAATGGGTTCCCCTTCATAGACTTCATAAGAACGTGCGGTATCAAACGCAAATAATTCCGTGCCATTTTTGGGATCACGCCAATACACAGCGGCTTCTTTTTCAACAAGATCAGCAAGGCGAACAAGATCACCCGTGGCATTCACGCGAGTAGATAGACATACGATGCGATCAACGCCGTTTTGCATCACATAAGAAGCAGCTTGTCTGAGTTCTTCTATGTCCTTGATCATATGCGGTGCCTTTATACCCATTGCAAAAGTTCCCTTCGCAGCAATTTTAAAGAAGCGTTACGTGGCAGCGATGAGACAAACCGTATTTCTTTGGGCACTTTATATCCCGCAAGTCGTGATCGGCAATAGGCTTGCAACTGCGCCGCTGTCACCATCGCATCCGGTTGCAAGACGACAAACGCAATAGGCACCTGGCCATAGCGATCATTTGCCATGCCCGTTACACCAACTTCTTTCACTGCATCGTGCCCAGATAAGACACCTTCAATTTCGGCTGGATAAATGTTTTCGCCACCAGAAATGATCAAATCATGTCGGCGATCCATCATGTATAAGTAACCCTGTTCGTCTAATGTGCCGATATCACCCGTATAAAACCAGCCATCACTCCATGCTTTGCGATCAGCTTCTTCATTGTGATAATACCCTTTCGTCATCGTAGGCCCACGAATGATAATCTCACCCGCGATGCCAGGATCAACATCATGACCATCTTCATCAACGATGCGAATTTCATTGAGGGAAAGAGGTTTACCCGCTGATCCCAATTTTTCTAAACTCAGCAATGGCGGCAACGTCGCCACTTGGGAATTGGCCTCCGTCAACCCGTAACTTTGCGACACCGGGATGCGCAAAGCAGCAGCGCGTTCAAGCAAGGGCTTTGGCGCAGGAGCGCCTCCTAAAAGCACACAACGCAATTGGGTTCCATATGGTCTATCCCGACCTTCAAGCATTCTTGATAGCATAGCTGGGACAACCGAAACAAGCGTGACGACACCTTTATCAATCACACGATTGAACTCTGTCTCATCAAAATGTTTTTGAATCATCGCCGTCGTTCCATAAATAACAGAGCGCATTAAAACGGCTTGTCCGCCAACATGAAATAACGGCATGGCAGTCAGCCAACAATCCCCTTCTGCGACACCTAAGCGGTACCCTGACATCATAGCGCCATACAAATGGTTCTCATAAGCAATCAGAGCGCCCTTGGGATGACCTGTCGTCCCTGATGTGTACATGATGCTTTGCACAAGTTCCAGATCGATGGACCCCGGCACAAAGGAAAAGTCGTCGTCAGCCCCGAGCATGTCATCAAGCACAAGAGTGGCTATAGGATGAAATGTCTCATGGACCACACGAAGCATCTGCTCTTCATGATTACTATCTGAGATAAACATCGATACAAAAGCATCTTGTGCTTGCCAAACCATCTCAGAAATTGCTAGCCGCGTGTTCACAGGTACCAAAATGGCTTTGAGAAAGCGCACAGCATGCATTGCCACGGAAAAAGTCAAGGGGTTGCGCGCCAACAACGCAACCCTATCACCTTGCTTGACGTTATGCGCCTGTAAACGATCTGCAAACGCCCGGCTAAAACGGTACAAATCGGCATACGAATACGTTTGATCTTCTGTGATCAAAGCCGGTTTTTGCTCATGTTGCAACACAGTTAACCAGTCAGGTACAAATCGATTCATCCTACGGTTACTTCCTTTCAGGGTAAACGAGGGAACTTATCAAAATCCGGACTACGTTTTTCTAAAAAAGCATTTTTCCCTTCATGAGCCTCTTCCGTCATGTAGAACATCATCGTGGCATCCCCGGCCATCTGTTGCAAGCCGGCTAAACCGTCCGTATCGACGTTAAAGGATGCTTTCAAAAATCGAATCGCCATCGGACTCTTGGTAATAACCTCGCGCGCCCATTCAATGGCTTCATCTTGCAACTGCATTACAGGTACAATTTTATTGACAAGACCCATATCGAGCGCCTCTTGCGCGTTATATTGACGACATAAAAACCATATCTCTTTCGCTTTCTTTATTCCAACCGTCCGCGCGAGGATGCCTGTCCCATATCCAGCATCAAAACTTCCCACTTTAGGGCCTGTCTGGCCAAAAACCGCGTTATCCGCGGCAATCGTCAAGTCACACACGAGGTGCAATACATGTCCCCCACCGATTGCATAACCGGCAACCGCCGCAATAACTACTTTAGGCAATAAACGAATTTGCCGTTGTAGATCCAATACGTTTAAGCGCGGGATGCTGTCTTTACCAACATATCCGCCAATCCCACGGACACGTTGATCGCCTCCTGAACAAAACGCCTTGTCCCCTTCACCTGTAAAGATCACAGCGCCAATTTCTTGATCATCACGAACGATCGAAAAAGCTTCAATTAATTCCTCCACAGTTTCCGGTCGAAATGCATTTCTTACCTCAGGCCTATTGATGGTTATCCGTGCGATGTGCTCTGCGTATTCAAAACGAATATCATGGTATTCTTTGATGGACTGCCATTGCATAAAATCTTCCTCCTAAGACTATTTTCCGACTCATCAGTCTGTAAAATGAGTATATCAGACTTACCTCTTTGTTTCACTACTTGTTGATAGGTGATCAGCGTGCTATGGTAAGGTTCGAGGTGAATCTGTTCATGCAAAGTAAACGTATCATGACTTTAGGCTGGCGGCTATTACGTCCGCCTACATTAACTGCATCCATCGCTCCCGTCCTTGTGGGGACAGGGCTTGCGATTCATTACGCGCATTTTCATACGGTTTTATTTCTTGCCATGTTAATCTCATCGATGCTCATTCAAGCCGTGGCCAACATGATCAATGAATACTATGACTTCAAACGAGGCTTAGACAATGAACACATGGTCGGCATCGCAGGTACGATAGTACGGGACAATGTAAAACCAAACACGGTGCTTCTAATTGCCATTGGCACGTTGATTCTCGCCATTTTACTCGGCTATTATATCGCTTCCACGACGTCTTGGTGGGTCGCTGTAGTAGGCATCTGTAGCATGGTCTTCATGTACTTATACTCTTCCGGTCCGCACCCGATCTCATCAACGCCTTTTGGTGAAATTACAGCAGGAATTATCATGGGCCCAGTGATCATTTTAATCAGCTATTTCATTCAAACAGGGCATATATCAGGTAGAGCCATTATCGCTTCTGTGCCGATCGGTCTTCTCATTGGCGCTATCCTGCTTGCCAACAACATCCGGGATATTGCCCATGATACAGAAGGCGGACGTCAAACATTACCGATCGTAATCGGACGAGCAGGTGGCATTCACACTTTGCGCCTAACGTTTGTCCTTGCTTACATCATCATTCTTATCATGATGTTATTGCAACTTTTATCTTGGTGGTCATTATTGACTTTTTTGGCCATTCCTATTGCCTTAAGGGGTCCGCGCCTGTTTGCCCAAACGACGGAACCAAAACAACTTCAGCAGGCATTTAAAATGGTTTCACAAACATTGATCGTCTTTGCGGCATTGCTTTTTATCAGTCTACTTTAGGTAAATGAATACACACGCAAACAGGGTTGTACAGTGAAATTCACTGTACAACCCTGTTTTATAGAACAGCTTAGGCTTTTAGTGCAACAGACCAATCCTGCACCGCATGTCCTTCGAGAAATTTCTCAACATCCAGTGCAGCTTTGCAACCAGACCCCGCTGCGGTAATCGCTTGACGATACAGTGGATCAGCAACGTCACCGCAGGCGAAGACGCCTTCCACGCTCGTCGCAGTCGTAACACCAACTGTTTTAATGTAACCTACTTGATCGACGTCAACCTGTCCTTCTAAAAAAGCAGTGTTAGGGGAATGCCCAATCGCCACAAAAATTCCATCCGTCTTTAACGACTTTGTCTCATCTGTCGCAACATCTCTTACCACAAGTCCAGTAACCTTGTGCTCATCTCGTTCGACAGCAGTGGGTACCATCCCAAGTGCGAAGCGAATCTTCGGATTGTTGCGGGCTCTCTCTTGCATGACCTTCGATGCGCGCAACTCCTCCCTGCGATGAACAATGACAACTTCAGACGCAAACTTTGTTAAAAATGTGGCTTCTTCCAGCGCAGAATCGCCGCCGCCTACCACAATGATCGGCTTGTTGCGAAAGAAAAATCCGTCACAAGTTGCGCATGTTGACACTCCGCGACCTGTCATTTCAAGCTCGCCTTCAATACCTAAACGTTTGGCTGAAGCACCTGTCGATACAATCACACTTTGTGCTTGATAGACGTCGTTGTCGTTCACCGTCACGGTAAACGGTCGCTTGGATAAATCAACCGCTGTAACAAAACCCGTAACAAATTCCGCTCCAAAACGCTCAGCTTGCTCACGCATCGATTGCATCAATTCAGGGCCCATCACGCCATCAGGGAATCCCGGAAAATTCTCCACTTCGGTTGTTAAGGTTAATTGCCCACCTGGTTCATTGCCTTCGATGATCAAGGGTTGCAGATTCGCTCGGGCAGCATAGATAGCTGCAGTCAGTCCTGCAGGACCTGTACCAAGAATCATGACTCGTCGCTGTGTCAATTTGCATCATCCTTTTCCTCACATATATCCTACATACCCATCATAGTATAAGGGTCACAATTACTCAATTTCCTCAAGTAACGATACACTTTGACAACGAAGCACAGTTATATTTAGCTGCTTGCTAAGATCAACTTCATAAGGAGTAGCACGCCGCTGATCAGGGTCCTCTAAAATGCGGATGACAGGCCGAGATGGAATCAGTTCATGAATGCTTCCTACGATGCCAATGCAACCATTGCTGAGTTGCACTTCGGTGCCAATTGGGTAAGGCACTACTCGTTTGCCAAACAATTCGACCATCTGGAAATCAAACTCCACACCTGCGCGGCTAAACAAATACTCCATCACATCGCCCGGCGACATACCATCACGGTATGGACGGTGCATAATCATGGCATCGTAAACATCAGCGATTGCAATAATTTTAGCAAACTGATGAATCTGATCACTTTTTAAACCTCGCGGATACCCACTTGCATTTAACCGCTCATGGTGTTCATGGGCGCATCGTGCAACAAGAAAGGAGAACTCATGCTGCTGTTTTAAGAGGTCATACCCGAGTGTGGCATGTTCCTTCATCGTGTGGTATTCTTCCACCGTTAGGGGGCCTCGTTTGTTAAGTATGTCTAATGGTATCAGCATTTTGCCCATATCATGGAACATAGCTCCAAGAGCTAACTCAATCAGCATATTTTCCGATAGTCCTAAAGAAACGCCCAATATCAGTGAATAAATGGCTACATTGACCGAATGAACATAAGTACCATTGTCATAGCCAGCCAGCGAAGCCATATTTTCTTGAATCATTTCTGTGTGTTGCATGATCTGTAAAAGAGCTCTCATCTGCGTGCGAACTTTCTTTGCGAATGCAGGATTAAAAGAAATGCGTTTAAAAGACGCCTGAGCGCGTAACCTCGTCCACTCTTCTTCGAGTGTCTTTTGCATCTCGACGCGAAACTCACCCGCTATAACCTCTGGGATCATTATCCCTTGCGATACTTCATCTTCGATTGTAAGTACTGCAAATTGCTGGCGTAACCGTTTCACATGGTATTCTGTCAGTGTTACACCAGACTGCAATAATACCCTACCCTTTTCATCATAGATCGGGCGGGCCAAGCACATTCCCGGGCGGGCTAAGGCAACAGAAATCTGTCTCGCCAATTTACACCATCCTCCATTCATTTATCATAACAGGTTGATGTCGTTGTTGTCATGCGTTAAAATACCCATATAGGTATATAAAACTTGTTAATTCTATCGGGGGTGGCAGCATGAACTGCAAAGAGATTTCACAGCAAGAAATTAGGCAGATACTTTTTTCCCATCGAGATGTACAACTCATTGACGTCAGAGAGGTTGAAGAATATCGCAACGGGCACATTGAAGGATCGAAACTGATCCCACTATCTATCTTGCCTGAACAACTTGATCAGCTTGATCGCAACAAACCCATTGTTCTCATCTGTCGCAGTGGTAATCGAAGTTCGCAAGCGTGTGAACTATTAACCACGCGCGGCTTTCAAGCATCATCACTACGCGGCGGACTATCTGCTTGGACAACGACGGCCTGATTGGCTTTGATCTTTGAGGTGGATTCGAAATACGGTGCCTTCGCCGGGCGTAGAATCCACCTCCACCTGGCCTTCGTGTGCTGCAATGATCGCGTAGGAAACAGAAAGTCCGAGTCCCGTGCCGCCTTGCTTCGTCGAAAAAAACGGAACGCCAAGATGTCCTAAATGGTAAGGCGCAATCCCAGACCCCGTATCTCTCACTTCGAGCACAATTTGTCCTTTTTCTTCATTTTTATAAAGGCAAAATTTTACCTCATCATTCGGCGAACAGGCTTCTATGGCGTTTTGACCCAGGTTGACCAATACCTGTCTCATTTGATTTCCGTCTAAATGTAAGATGAAACGATGATCATCGAATAAAGGTTCGACAAAAATTCGGACATTTTTGCGCAAAGCCTGTGGACCCAGGGACGTAGCCACATCACGAATGCAAGCCCACAAAGATGTCGTTTGCATTACAAGCGAGCGTGGACGAGCTAATTGTAAAAAATCGACTAAAATTTGATTAGCTCGTTTTGCTTCACTCAATGCTACTTGTACATACCTTGATACAACAGCATTACCTTGACTTTCATCACCAATGAGCTGTACAAAACCTTGAATAGCCGTTAATGGATTACGAATTTCGTGCGCCATACCAGCAGCCATGGTTCCAATGATCGACAACTTTTCGCGTTCTTGCAGGCGCTGTTGTACTTGTTTTAATTCCGTCACAGACTTTGAGAGTTGCCTTTCCAAACGCATATGCTTCGTGACGTCGCGCATGATCGATACGATGGCGACAACGCGATGGCTTGTGTCGATGATCGGAGAACTCGTCATACTCACATGAAGTTCTCTGCCATCTTTGTGCAACCGAATCGTTTCATGACCTGGTACATTAATGCCCTTTTTTAGGATTTTGAGTAAAGCATCTGTTTCTTTTTTAAGATCGTGCGGTACTATAGGTGGAATTTTACCGAGCAATTCTTGTTCCTTCCAGCCATACATTCGTTCAAAAGCGTAATTGATTTTTAAAATTCGACGATCGACACTCTGTAGGAGCAATGCATCAGCGGACTGAAAGAGAATACCACCTGAATCCTGGGCAAGATCACCTTGTATATCGGATGACGCTACTTTAATCAAGTGAGAAAAAACGCCATCATACAAAACCAAAGAAATTTCTACATGAACGTTTTCGTCATGGTCATACGGTATTCGTAATCGGGTTCTAAGAAACAGGGCATCTGTCAAGGACTCTACGCAGAGGTCTGGAAAAAAGATATCAGTTTGCTGATCGATCACATTTTCTTTACGCATACGCAAAAAATGCAGCCCCGGGTCACTCACAAACTTCACGATACCTTGGGACACAATGACAGCAAATTCCGACACCATAAGAGGGTTGACAGTAGGATTTAGGTCTGCATATGAGGTATGATCTATAAAAGGCAACAATCACCTAGTCCCCTTTAGGACGATATACTGTTAGTCTGTAAAATATACCAAATATAATCTGAGGTGTCATCATGGCTGTCTCGACGACAAAAAGAAAACTGTCTGCAACGGTATACTATGCGATGACTGCCTTAATTTTCGGCATGATTGGCGTGGTTTTTGTCCAGTTCCTGATTCCTTCCTGGCAACATGGACTATGGACTGCAGGACCCACTCTTGCAGCCGTACATAGTATGATTCTTGGATTTATGCTCACGATGGTTTTTGGTGTAATGTACCAGGTTATCCCAATCGCCTTTCAAGCTCCAGCGATTCCACGAAATGTGCTGTTTTGGCATTTGCCTATTCATGTGTTCTGCGTGATCGGCATGATCACCGGTTTTCTTTTAGGCAAACTTTTCATCACGGGTATGTTCGGGACTGCATTACTCCTTAGTACTATTGCGTTTTTCATCATAGCAATAAAAAGTTATCGACAAGCACGTAACAAAACGTCTGTTCACCAACATCTTCGTTATCCTTTTGTAGCACTTGGTCTAGTTATGGTATTTGGCATCTGGATGGCATTTTACCTTCCAGGCGATTCATTCTCCCTCTATAGTACGCACATCTTTTTAGGTACTTTTGGTTACTGGATGACCCTTGTGATGGTCATCTCCTACAAGTTCATCCCTATGTTTACACTTAGCCATGGTTACAAGTCATCGATGCCTGTAGCCATTCGCATTTTTACTATTGGCGTGGCACTTTTTGCGCTTGCCACTTTGTTTCATCTATCCTTCCACATCGCACAAATGGCGGGACTCATCATTGCTCTTATCGGCTTAGTCTATTTTACGTTTGACATGATTAGGATTGTCTGGGCCAGGAAAAGAAAACGCATCCTATACTCCATTCGCGTTGCCCTTGTTGCAACAAGTGTCTTACTTGTCAGCTCTGTTTTGCTCTTTATAGCCACCGCATTCTCAATATCCAGCCTTATTCTTCCATTCGCGTATCTCCTTGTTATGGACGGATTCGCACTCTTAATTCTCGCCTACCTACAAAAAATCGTACCATTCTTATGGTACGAATATCGATACAGCCACCATTCTGATCGCAAAAATGCGCCACCGATTGATGACATGATGCCAAAAGGAATGACACGGCTAGGTATATCTCTCTATGGTGCATCGACTTTCCTTGGTTTTCTTGAACTATCTTTTCACATCGTAGTCGTAGATACAGAACTATCCGTCATCATACAATTACTTTTGTCAGCGTTGGCCTTTTTGGGAATGCTACTTTTGCTCTTTTCACTCTTGCACGTACTTAGAATTGGCGGTCCACGAATCGATCAACCTGAAGAGAGCTAACTACGGTTTTTTAATAGTGACTTTGCAACTACCATCTGGCTGTTCCATCACGTCGTAGTGATAACCCAAGTCATCCAATTCGGGTAGCAAGAACGCAGGTATACGATCATTATGAATTGTCAATTGATCACCGGATTGCAACTCTTCGAGTTTGGCTAGCGATCGCATCATCGGTTGTGGCGGTTCAAGATTGCGATTATCCAATTCAAAGTGCATCTTCGATCATCTCCTCTTTCAATTATGACGCAGGTGTTGTAAGAGGCGGAAAAACGCCACGAGGTGAAATCATGCGCCACCACTCGCGCACTGCCATCATGGCGCAAACCATAAATGCGGTAGCCGCTAAGACAATGACAGATGCTGTCCCAGCGATGATACCGATAAGCATCAGACCCAGACCAACATTCCACACGATCATGATACTCTTTGCCCATTCTTTGCGAATTGCGCTACGCAGAGGTGGCGCAATACTTGCATTGTGTCCCTCACCGTAACGGACGGTCCAGATTAAAAAAGAGATAATTTTAAAAAGGTATCCTGTGATCATCTGTACCAGTCCGCCGACGACGACAACGACAAAGATGACTTCTTGCATGTTGATCAGCACAACACCGACAAGTTGCCATAAAGCCAACAAAATTGAACCTACAGCGACCCACATCCAACCTACAAAAACGGAACGCATCGGCCATTCGACTTGCTTGCGAATGCGCTTCTTATACATCGTGAGAACTTCAAACATAAAATGCAAGATACTTACAGCAATAAGCACTAAGCCCACAGCAGCGAGCACATGAACAGACAATAACAAACCGGCATCTTCGCTGAGTAACCCTACATTGAGAAGTACAAACGTGATAATTGGGCGTCGTTTCAAGTTAGCATGGGATAATTGAAACATGGGGATCAATTTATAGGCAAACGCCATAGCGAATTGTAAAAAAATGCCGTATATCCCCGTTATGGCGTGCGCTCCAATCCAGTGATCAAACACGAGATTTGCGCCCAAGGCCTCCCCCCACACCAAGGTAGAGACAAAAGTGACCAGCAATAAACCGTGTACTAGAGCAGCATAAATAAAAAATGCACTCATGGTGCCCGCTGTTCGCTTTCGTACGACACCAAAGACCAAAGCAAAAAACACCAACAAAGACAAAAGGACAAGACTTCCTGTTATAGCAAGCGGTACGATTCCCCAACTATCGAGAAACGTCCAACTAAGTAAAAAGGAAACTGCCGCTACAACATAGCTCACCGACTGAATAAATGCCAAGCGGTGAGACACTGATCCTGTGACGAATGCAACGGGACCTAATTGATAGAATACGCCAATAATAACAGGGAACACCACGCCAATAACCGCCGTATGAACGGTCAACAGAACATCAGGCAGCGGGTATGACCCTTGTGCTATCGAGTGTGCGGCATTTACAACAACAACCGGAAAAATGACGAGAGCCGCCATAGCAAGAAAGAGCAACGGCAAAGGAACTCGCAACGGCACTTTTGCAGTTTGCATCATTGTCACCTTCATCCAAGAGACCGCGTGCGCAGGACGCAGATCATAGTATAAACTTAGTATGAAGGAAGCATCCCAAATGCTTTGTGCGCTTTCTCACAGCGGCTCTTTTTATTGTAATGGCTTTACGTTACCGAAATGTCTTGCCGGTCGCTGTACAGGCGCCGCCCACTTCACAGCATTTGTCAACACAGTTTGAACAGCAGAATGAAAGTAAGTAGGATACGTCTCATGGCCGGGCCTAAAATAAAAAATCTTCCCTTGACCACGTCGATACGTTACACCACTGCGAAATACTTCACCGCCTTCAAACCAACTGATAAAAATCAACTCATCGGGCACAGGAATGTCAAAATGTTCACCATACATCTCTTCATGAGGCAAATCGATCCATTCATCGATACCTTCAACGATAGGATGCGTTGGATCAACAACCCACAAGCGTTCATTTTCACCGACTTCCCGCCATTTCAAATCACAGGACGTACCCATGAGTGCTTTAAATACTTTAGAGAAGTGGCCTGAGTGAAGTACAATCAAACCCATACCGGATAACACGCGTTGCACAACTTTTTGCACGATCTCATCACTGACTTCCTCATGTGCCGCATGTCCCCACCAAAGCAGAACATCAGTGCTGTCCAATACTTCTTGTGTTAAGCCATGATAAGGTTCATCCAAGGTCGCTGTGCGCGCAACAAATCCTTGTTGTTGCATAAAAGATGCAATAGCTTGATGAATACCTTCCGGATATACCTTCGCCACTCTCGGATCGTCTCTTTCATGACGAAATTCATTCCAGACGGTTACGCGAATCGGTTCACTCATGATAATCATCCATTCTATACATTTTTTCAAGACTACCGCAAGAACGAGACGTTTGCAAGAAACTAACATTTTGATGTATAAATATACTTTGTAAGAAAACGCGACATGGAGAGACATCAGATGGAGACATCTGGTGTCTCTTGTCTGTGAAAGAATTTCTAGTTCTTCAAAAACTTTTTGACAATCGGAATTTGTCCACGATGATGTGTGGTGTGCGCGATGGTGTATACCATCAATTGACGTTTGTTCAGTTCTCCTATGCCAAGCTTTAATCCTGGCTGTTCCATGTCAGTTTGTTCAAGTTTTTCAAAGACCTCTTTTGCATACTTAAGAACATCTTCCCATTGCTGTCTTATAGCTGTCACATCCCACAAGGAAGCCTGAAATGGTTTTTGTGAATCGATCGTTTGAACAACGCCCGTAAGGCTGGATAAAAAGCGTTTTTCGACCAATGTGGTATGTTCAACAATTGAGGCGATATTATTCATATTTTCAAACGGTTTTTCGAGAAGTTGCTGATCAGTCAGTCCCTCGAGCATTTTATCGATGCTGCGATGAACCGACTCAAGGACAACATAGGCATCTCTTGCTTCTGCAATCATGATTCCATACCCCTTTTCAAACGAAACTTATTACCCAAATTAGGATACCATATTTACTTACGCAGTGCGCAACCCAGGCTCCTAGTTGTCCAACTCCTGCTCTTGCTCCTGCTCTTGCTCTTGAAAGCTGCGATATCGATGCGCCAAACGACTTGCCGCTGCTGCAGCTACGGCGCCAGCAAGATCATCCATGAACGTATGTGTACCATTTTTCTTATCATTTAGCCAATCCAGGATGCCGTATTTCAATTTGTCAACATACCCGTAATTAGTGTACCCGATGCTGCCATAAATGTTGAGAATCGAAAGCGCCAGGATTTCATCGACGCCATAAAGACTTTCGTCCATCTCAATAATGTGCTGCAATGGTTGTGGCAAAGCGTGTTGTTCAGCCAGAACGTCAAGCGCCACGCCGGTAAGAATAGCATTTTGGACCTCGCGCTTTTCAAGGACTTGCTCAACATTCTCGAGACAAGTCTCGAGCGTTAACCCAGGCACATATTTAGACTGAAGAAACAGCGTGATCTTGGCGATATCCAACAACGATACACCACGATCCTCTAGAGTTTGCAGTGTAGCTTGATGCATCTCTTCGCTTTTAATAAACGTGTCCATACGATCGCTCCTAAGTTAAAAGGCCATGTTGCATAGTCTGCAACATGGCCTTTTAATTCATCAACCCAATTTGTAGGTAATTCCGTGTCCACCAGTCGGATAGACCCATTCGATGTTGTAATCTGGACAAGCGAGACGGCACGTACCACATTCGATGCAGTTTTCAAACGCAACCGATGTTTTCTTCTCATCAGGATGCCAATCATATACGTCTGCCGGACAAAAGAAATTGCACTCTTTTGTTTTGCAGTGTAAACACGTATCTTGATCCTTAATGATCAAGTGTGACTGTTCAGCAGCCTTGTAACGGATCATAAACAGACGTTCTTCTATGCTCTGACTCATCCGTTAATCGCCCTCCATCCTTTGATGCCTAAACGCAGCAAGTCGATATTGCCACCAGCCGCGTTGCGTAGTGTACGAATCGCTTTCTTCTGTTTTTCTTTCTTGAATACACCGTCAACCAACAACCATTCATAGGCAGCGTCATTTAGCGCTTGAGGAAGGTTACCAAACAACGTATCGGAATTCATTTCTTTGAATAATCCATGAATACCGCGATACTTCTTCAAATCATTATGAATGAAAGATTCCTTAACGACGCGGTCATATTCGCCAAGTGTCTTGACGCTATAATCGCCCCGTTGGTGCGCAAGAACTGCTGTTTCTCCAGCCATTTTACCTGAAGCGATAGCAAGGTTCGTACCTTCGCGGTGAACTGCGTTAACCATTTGTGCAGCATCTCCGCAAATCATCCAACCATCACCAGATAATGGCGGCATAGAGGAAAAACCACCTTCAGGAATTAAGTGCCCTGAATACTCCTTGACTTCGCCACCTTGTATCATACGCTGGATCGATGGATGTTGCTTTACGGCATCCAGAACTTGATAAGGTTTGATTCGTTTCTTCTTCAAGTCATTCACCATAACGCCGACACCTAAAGAAATAGTATCCTGGTTCGTGTACATGAAGCCAAGTCCAGCCATGCCAAAGGTATCCCCAATGAACTCGATGGTGCATCCTTCATTGTCGTTCAGATTGAATCGATCCTGCAGTTTTTCTTTCGGAAGTGCAATAACTTCTTTGACAGCCAACGACACTTCATCAGGCGCCCATTCTTTATGCACACCAAGCGCTTTACCCAGCAAAGAGTTAACACCATCCGCTAATACGATGAGATCCCCATACAGGTCGCCTTGGTCACGATCCGTGCGCACACCGACAACACGCCCGTTTTCACGAATGAGTTCCGTTACAACGGTCTCATAAATTGGTACAGCACCCGCTTTTTCAGCTTTCGACGCCAACCATTGATCAAACTTAACGCGAAGTCCTGTCCAAGCATTCGGCGGTTCTTTATAGCGCTCATTGCGGTGACTAAATGTCACTGCACTTTCTTTGCCTAGGATCCACATCCGTTGTTCGATAACTGCACGTTCTAGTGGAGCCTCTTTCCACCATTCTGGAATAAGATCTTCTAGCTGTTTTCTGTATAAAACTCCGCCAAAAATATTCTTTGCCCCAGGAAACTCTCCACGTTCAATGAGAGCTACTTTTAGTCCCGCTGTTGCCATCGTGTAAGCCGCCGCGCTTCCGGCAGGACCGGCGCCCACAACGATCGCGTCAAAACGTTCCTCTGCCAAAATCTCCATCCCCGATCGTAACGAAGTGTGCGATGCTGTCAATTATGCACGGATTGCGCCGCAGCTACAGCGTCCCTGATAACGGCTCCCACACTTTGTGGACGAGCCTTTTTGCGAGATTTCATCGCTTTTGCAAGTGCAGGTACCACTTCAAAAAGATCACCGACAATACCATAATTGGCAATCTTGAAAATTGGCGCCTCCGGATCTTTATTGATAGCCACAATATAATCAGAGTGCTGCATCCCTACTGTGTGTTGCACAGCGCCTGAAATTCCACACGCGATATACAACTTTGGACGCACCGTGGAGCCTGTCTGCCCAACTTGATGATCATGACTGATCCAACCAGCTTCAAATGCAGGACGTGATGCCCCTACAACGCCACCGAGTGCATCAGCCAATTCTTGTAGGAGTTTAAAGCCAGCCGGCCCACCAAGTCCGCGGCCACCAGCTACAATGACCTCTGCATCTTCGAGATTGACACCTTGCGTAGACTCGATAAACTCAAGAACTTGCGTCGCAATTTCATTTTCAGGCATCTGTGGTTCTACCGTAATGATTTCTCCCCTGCGCGTTTCGTCGCGTTGCAACGCTTGGAAAACACCTGAACGGGCGGTTGCCATTTGAGGTTTGAATTGTTTGCAAAGAATAGTCGCAAGCATCTTCTCTGAAAATGCCGGTCGACTTGCCATCAGCAAGCGTTCCTCATTCACGTCAGGCTGTGTGCAATCAGCCGTCAATCCTGTTGGCAAGTGCGTAGCAATCGCCCCAGCTAAATCACGACCCGTGTACGTGGCGCCAAAGAGAACAATTTCTGGTTTGTATTGACGAATGACGTGTAAGCAAAGCCTGCTATAGGGTCTTGTACGATAATCCTTTAATTCTTTAGAGTCGCAATAAAATACTTTATCAGCTCCATAATACACAGCTTCATGCGCAAGATGTTCAACGTTATGTCCGATAACAAGAGCCATCAAAGGAGCTTGTAACTTATCAGCCATTCGTTTTGATTCACCAAGAAGCTGCCACGATACCTTTTTAGCAACACCGTCTCGTTGTTCAACGACGACCAAAATGCCGCTATAATCGGACCAATCGACTTCATTTTCCGGTTGCAAACCAACAGCTGGCTTCTTCCTCTCATCAGCCATGTTCAGTCCTCCTATCCCCAACCCAGTTTTGCTGGCAATTCTGTACCAAAGAGTGAATCAAGCAGTTCGTTTGCAAGCTTATCGGTCGTTTCGGCCACAAGCATCTGCGTTTCAACTTTTTTCGGCTCAGGAACCCAAGTCTTACCAACGATCGTTGGCGATCCTTTCAAACCAATCTTTGCACGATCGATATCAGGGAAGTCGTTCGTCGTCCATACAACAGGCTGGTAGCGAACAGACTTTAACACGCCAGGAAGTGCTGCTCTGCGTGGCTTATTCAATTCTGCCAAAGCGGTAATCAACACTGGCAGTTTGGTCTTGACGCGCTCAACGCCATCTTCCAAGTGCCTATGAACGATAATTTCCTTTTTGCTATCATTCAGTTGTTCAACTTTTTCAACATAGGTCAACTGATCAAAATCCAGTCGGCAGGCGACACCAGGTCCAACTTGACCTGTATCTCCGTCAAGTGTCTGTTTACCACAAAAAACGATATCAACAGGACCCCACTCTTTGCCGACCTTGTCAACAGCGAGCGCCACAACATAAGACGTAGCTAACGTATCAGCCCCAGCAAACGCCCTATCGCTGATCAGCACGCCTTCATCAGCCCCCATGGCGACACATTGTTTCAAGGCTTTGTCCGCTGATGGTGGACCCATGGTAACCACGGTCACACGTGCACCGAATTCATCTTTGATACGCAGTGCTTCCTCTAAGCCGTGCAAATCATAAAAGTTCACGATCGCAGGTACACCTTGACGAATCAATGTGTTGGTTTTGGGATCAATACGTATCTCGCGACTATCAGGAACCTGTTTAATGCAAACGACGATATGCAGCAAACGAGATACCTCCTTTTGTACTTGAACCTACTTTCACATATAAACCGTTGAGATGAATAAGTACTTCTATTAAACTACTCTACATGAAAACAGGCGGCAATGGCCATATGAATCACAAAAAATAGTCCATTTGTACTATATATATTTCTTCCAATCTTAGCAAAGACCATCTCATTGAGCATGAACCAATCCCCCACAAATAAGCAGGATGCCTTGTTCATCTAGGCATCCTGCTCACTTAATCCTATGAAATGATCTGTCACTGCACTTCTTTTTACAGAGCTCTGTTTGCTGTACCACCGCGGCTTACAACATCATCATTCTTTGCGTTCAACAAAATTTTTCCTTTTCTGTAGCGAATGTAGCCATCGATACCAATCAAGTTCGCATACTTCGGAAATTTAATCCAGATAACATCAGTCACCAGATAACCAAAGTTGTTAGCTGCACCAGCCGCCGCATATTGCAAGTTCAAGAACAAAGCAACCACCATGCTCCAAATGAATCCAAGACCGAAAATGACGAACAAACCGATGAAGATTTCAAGGAATACAACCAGAAAGTCTACGACACCGCCCATATGAAGGAAAATATTATTAGCGAAAAAGACCAGTAAATCATTCAAATGAAGCGGATCAGGTCCATGCGAATGTTCGATGCTGGCAACCATACCTTGAATAAGTCCACCGCTATTAAACTTGCCATCGGTGAGCCAGCCTTCTTTGGTCATCTTATCCCAACCAGCGATGAACCAGTCCCAGCCGTAAATAATTCTTGCAATCGTAAAGACAACAACGACGACAGTATTCCACCAGCTCTTGGACATCTCTGCCTTTACTGCATTAATGTATCCCACTTGAGTGGCCTCCTACGATAAATAAGATGAGAGCATAATGCTTGAACCCGATCCCGCAAAGCGGCCCCGGCACCTCTTTTCTCGTACAATCACTTCGTTGTGTTCCTTGATACATCTTCATTATGGTTCAGTTGTGAAAAAGCGAACAGTTCACAAATCACTATCTTAATATGGTTTTCATGTGGCTATCAGGGACTATTCATACTGGACAAAAAGGGGCAGTCTGAATGATGAATATACAGTAGTAAAAGTGTAACTGCATAAGCAAAACTGGAGTGTTATCACCTCATGGTGATAACACTCCAGTTAAAGGTCAATTATAGCCTTCAGCGTGTATATCTTTAGCCTTACGATAGTTCATGAACAGGCATGCGCATGGTTCCTTCTTTCACATACCGAGAATGCCATGACAATGCTTTGTCCAAAACATGCGGTGTATGACCTCCCAAGGCGACAGCCTCCCGATAATAATCCATTAAAGCATCACGATACATCGGATGTGCACAGTTTTGAATAATCACTTGCGCACGTTCACGTGGTGCAAGACCCCGCAAATCAGCAAGACCTTGTTCCGTTACGATAATGTCTACATCATGCTCTGTATGATCCACATGAGATGCCATCGGCACGATGGACGAAATAGCACCACCTTTGGCAGTTGACTTCGTCACGAAGATCGTAACTGACGCGTTGCGTGCAAAGTCGCCAGACCCACCAATACCGTTCATCATGCGCGTACCCATAACATGCGTTGAATTAACGTTGCCGTAAATGTCGACTTCGATAGCTGTATTCATCGCGATGAGACCAAGTCGACGTACCAGTCCAGGACTATTCGATATTTCCTGCGGACGCAACACGATAGCATCTTTATACTCCGCAATTCGGTCAAGTACTTCTTGCGCCCGTGCTGGAGACAACGTGATGGAGCAACCCGATGCGAAACGCAAAGTACCTGTATCAATTAATTCAAAGACAGAGTCCTGCAGCACTTCAGAATACATCTCAAGGCCTTTAAAACGGGATTTTTTCAATCCAGACAATACAGCATTAGCTACGGAACCGATACCGGACTGCAATGGACGCAGTCTATCACCCATGCGTCCTGCCACAATTTCGTCTTCAAAGAAGTTCAGCAAATGGTCTGCAATGGCTTCCGTTTCATCATCGACAGGAGCAATAGCTGAAAAGTGGTCAAGCTTATTTGTAATAACGATACCAACAATTTTATCAGGATCTACTGGAATATACGGTGTGCCGATACGATCATTTACATCAACAATAGGAATAGGTTCACGGTCAGGACGATCTCCAGGGATAAACACATCGTGCATGCCCTCTAAAGTGGCAGGTTGCCCGATATTTAACTCGACAATCACTTTATCGGCCATCTTGACAAAAGTAGGTGAATTGCCGACAGACGTTGATGGAATAAAGTTACCATCCTCCGTGATGGCAACTGCTTCGATAACCGCAACATCCAGTTTGCCAAGTTGACCATCGCGAACCATTTCCACCGTCAAACTTAGATGCTGATCAACGTACATAACCTCGCCGCGATTGATGGCATCGCGCAACAATTTTTCAGATTGATACGGTAAACGTCTCGCTAAACAACCTGCTTCCGTAAGCGCACGATCAACCTCTTCGGCCACTGAGGCGCCCGTCCATAGGTTAATCTTTACCTTTTCCCCAGTCCGTTTGACACGCTCGGCCAAGGCAAGCGGCACTTCCTTAGCATCACCGGCACGAGTAAATCCGCTGATGCCCACTGTCATACCGTCTTTAATCAAAGTAGCGGCCTCATCAGCTGTGATAATTTTGTCACGTAACGGTGCATAACGAATTCTATCTTCGTACATAACGAATATCCCCTCTCAGCAATAAAACATTCCTTTTCTCAATCGATATCATTATCCCACGTTAGTGATGTGAGAAAAGCTCATTTTTAACTATGTTTTATAGGCACTCTGAACCATGCTAACGTTGGTACTATAATTTTACAATAAGTAATACAGAAATTACATTTCTTTATATTCCAGGCATATCATTGGTGAAACAGCATATCAAACAGGGTGAAACACCAACTGATCATGCATTATGTTGGGGGGCTCAAATGAACCATCATCGTTTATGTTTACGCATCGAAAAAACAGTATCCCGTTTTTTGATGCGGGATACTGTTTAGGTGAAGAGAAAACATGGTCATGTCATTTAAGGTAGTTGTGTGTGCCCCATCAAATATCGATCACATTCTCTTGCTGCAGCACGGCCTTCATTGATGGCCCATACGACAAGACTTTGCCCTCGCCGCATATCACCTGCAGCAAAAACGCCTTCGACATTCGTAACAAACTTCCCATATTCGGCTTTAGCATTGTTACGCGCATCGACTTCAACGCCAAGCTGTTCAAGCAGGCTTTCTTCCGGTCCCAAAAAGCCCATCGCAAGCAAGACCAATTGTGCCGGAAAAAACTCTTCAGTCCCTGGTAACTCAATAGGTATCATTCGACCAGCAGGGTCTTTTTCCCACTTAACACGCACCGTGTGTAATCCTGACACCGCACCACGCTCATCACCAACAAATCGTTTCGTTAGGATGCCATATTCGCGGGGTTCCTTTCCCTGAATGCTTAATGCCTCTTCCTGACCATAATCCAGCTTATAGATACGTGGAAACTGCGGCCATGGATTTACTTCCGATCGCACATCAGGAGATCTATCTAAAATCTCCAATTGCGTAATACTCTTACAGAGATGTCGTAATGATGTAGCTACACAGTCGGTTCCCGTGTCACCACCGCCGATGACGATCACATCTTTGCCTGTTGCCGAAATAAACTGTCCATCTTCGAGGTTAGAGTCCAGTAGACTTTTCGTATTTTTATGCAGAAATTCAACAGCATAATGGATCCCTGATAGCATTCGGCCCTCGATCGGAAGATCGCGTGGTTTCGTGGCCCCCGTACAAAGTACAATCGCATCAAAGTTCTCCCGCAATTGTTGTATAGGATAATCTCTTCCCACTTCTGTATTGACAACAAATTCAATTCCCTCTTGCGAAAGAATTTGAATGCGCCGTTCAACGACTCCTTTGTCGAGCTTCATGTTGGGTATACCATACATCAATAATCCACCGATACGATCCGCGCGCTCAAAAACGGTTACTGCGTGTCCGGCATAGTTTAGTTGTGCGGCACATGCTAGACCTGATGGACCAGATCCGACAACAGCCACCTTTTTCCCTGTACGAACTAAAGGTGGCTGTGCCACCACATAACCTTCTGCAAACCCACGTTCGATAATTTCATACTCGATCGTTTTAATCGCGACAGGCGAGTCGATTAGCCCCACCGTACATGATCCTTCGCAAGGCGCAGGACACACACGTCCCGTAAAATCGGGGAAATTATTCGTCTTATGCAAACGGTCAAGCGCATCTTTAAAACGCCCGCGATACACGAGATCGTTCCATTCCGGAATCAAGTTATTCACAGGACACCCTGCCGCCATCCCAGCAATCATCACACCTCCATGGCAGTAAGGAATCCCACAATCCATGCAGCGCGCACCTTGCAAGCGAAGTGTTTGTTCATCCATATGATCATGGAATTCTTGCCAATCCTTGATACGCTCGGTGGGCGAACGGTCAGTCGCAAGTTCACGTTTATATTCAAGAAATCCGGTGATCTTTCCCAATGTAATTCTCTCCTCTCGACACCTGTTAGTTGCCGCCCACGCGTGCAAGGTCATTTTTGTTTAATTCAAATGCCGCCATGATAGCTTGTTGTCCTGTCAGACCAGAGGCTTTTGCCTCTTCCACCGATGACAACATGCGTTTATAGTCTTTAGGAATTACACGCACAAACTTTGTCTTTGCCGTTTGCCAATCTATCAATAAATCATTAGCCTTGGCACTTTTTGTGAAATTGGCATGACTTTCTAATAAATTTTTCACCCACAAAACTTCTTCCTCATCAACAAACGTTTCGAGCAGAACCATGTCTTGATTGCAACGGGTCGAAAAATCACCGTCTTCATCGTATACATAGGCAATGCCGCCAGACATACCGGCAGCAAAATTTCGTCCTGTCCGTCCTAGGACAACAACGCGTCCGCCTGTCATGTACTCGCAACCGTGATCGCCGACCCCTTCAACTACAGCTGTTGCACCGCTGTTACGAACGGCAAATCGTTCCCCAGCTTGCCCCGCAAAGAATGCTTCCCCCGCTGTCGCACCATACAAAGCCACATTGCCGATCAGGATATTCTCATGCGCTATAAAAGAAGATGCCGAGGGCGCAAAAACGGCCATTCGTCCACCTGACAACCCTTTGCCCACATAGTCATTGGCATCACCGTCAAGGAAAAGCGTCATCCCTTTTGGGAGGAAAGCCCCAAAGCTTTGACCCGCAGAGCCTTCAAAATGAAACTTGATCGTATCATCGGGTAGTCCTTTCGCTCCGTAGCGCCTCGTAACTAAACTTCCCAAATGGGTCCCCGTGACACGATTTGTATTGCGGATGGAAAAACTCGCCGCTACTGCAGCGCCTGATTCAAGGGCAGTTCGTGCCGCAGGAACAAGGACCAGGGCATCTAGCGACTGTTCAATACCATGATTTTGATCAATCTGTTTAAACCGCGCTGCATCATCTTGTACCTTAGGTTGATGTAATAGCTTCGACAGGTCGATTCCCTGCACCTTACCTGTCTTAAGTTCATCAGACATCGTCAGCAAATCCGTCCTACCAACCATATCCTCCATCGTTTTTAGCCCTAACTGCGCCATTATTTCTCGCAATTCTTGCGCCACAAAGCGCATGAAGTATTCGACGTATTCGGGCTTCCCGGTAAAGTTTTTTCGTAAGACAGGACTTTGTGTGGCTATGCCGACAGGACAAGTATCGAGATGACACACACGCATCATCACACATCCTAGCGTAATCAAAGGTGCAGTGGCGAAACCAAATTCTTCGGCACCAAGCAACGCGGCGATTGCAACATCACGACCAGTCATCAATTTTCCATCTGTTTCCACCACGATACGATCACGCAATTTATTTAGGAGAAGCGTTTGATGTGTCTCAGCAAGCCCGAGTTCCCATGGCAATCCAGCGTATTGGATACTGGTCTCAGGAGATGCGCCAGTTCCCCCGTCATAACCACTTACAAGCACAACATCAGCTTTACCTTTGGCAACACCTGCAGCGATCGTGCCCACACCAACCTCAGACACGAGCTTAACACTGATGCGAGCAGATGAGTTGGCATTTTTCAAATCATGAATCAATTCAGACAAATCTTCAATTGAATAAATATCATGATGTGGCGGAGGAGAAATCAAACCAACACCAGGCGTGGAGTGTCTCACTTCAGCCACCCAAGGGTACACTTTCTTGCCAGGCAGTTGCCCACCTTCACCAGGCTTTGCTCCCTGTGCCATCTTGATTTGAATTTCATCGGCATTCACAAGATAATGACTTGTCACGCCGAAGCGACCCGATGCCACCTGTTTGATAGCACTACGTCGTGAATCACCATTCGCATCCTTAACAAAGCGGGCTGGATCTTCACCGCCTTCGCCAGTATTGCTTTTACCGCCTAAGCGATTCATGGCAATCGCCAAACTTTCATGCGCTTCTTGGCTGATTGATCCAAACGACATCGCACCAGTCTTAAATCGTTTAACAAGGCTGTCAACTGACTCGACTTCATCGATCGGCACTGGTTTAAGATCGTTCGCAAAATTCAGCAAGCCACGTAAGTTTTTCTTCGTACGCGTATGATCATTCATCATGCGTGAGTATTGTTTGAATAAGTCATAGTTGCCTTGGCGGCATGACTGTTGTAATAAATGAATAGATTCTGGATGATAGAGATGTTCTTCCCCATCCTTGCGCCACTGAATTTTCCCACCGGAAGGTAACTCCCGCGAGGCGGACAAAGCCGTAGAGAAGGCCAGTTCGTGCCGTGCCAAACAGTCTTTCGCGATGTCGTCAAGATCAATACCTTCAATGCGCGTCGGCGTCCAAGTAAAGTACTTGGCCACGACTGACTCCTTGATCCCTACCGCTTCAAAGATTTGCGCGCCATGATAACTTTGAATGGTAGATATGCCCATCTTCGATAAAACTTTTATAACCCCTTTGGTTGCAGATTTTACATACCGCGCAACAGCCTCATGGTGTTTTCGATTGGTCAAAATTCCTTGGCGAATCATGTCATCGAGCGTCTCAAGAGCCAAGTAGGGATTAATGGCACTAGCACCATATCCAATTAAGAGAGCAAAGTGGTGTACCTCTCGCGGTTCACCAGATTCAATAACGAGAGCAACTTTCGTGCGCGTACCCTGGCGGATCAGGTGATGGTGCAACCCCGAAACCGCAAGTAAAGCAGGAATCGGAGCTAAATCTTGATCAAAACCACGGTCTGATAACACAAGTACATTTGCGCCTTGCGCTATCGCCTCGTCAGCGTGAGCAAATACAGCCTCCAACGCCTCCTGTAAGCCGCTTCCACCTTGAGCAACAGGAAATAGCGTCGGCAACACAGTTGATTTCCATCCGTCATGATGCAAGTGAAGAAGTTTAGCAAACTCTTCATTCGTCAAAATCGGTGTTTTAACTTCAATTTGCCGGCAGCTTTCGGGATCAGGTTCAAGTAAATTGCGTTCTGGCCCCAGAGCCGTAGCCGTCATTGTGACAATTTCTTCACGAATGGAGTCAATCGGAGGATTGGTCACTTGGGCAAACAGTTGTTTAAAATAACTGTAAAGTAACTGAGGGCGATCTGATAAAACCGGCAACGGCGTATCTACTCCCATGGACCCTAATGGATCCACACCATCTTCAGCCATCGGCTTAAGCATGCGTTGGATTTCCTCGTACGTGTAACCGAATGCAAGCTGCCTGATGCGCATCGTAGTATGATCCACAGGATGCACATGGACAGGTTCTGGCAACTTATCCAAGCTGATCAAGTGTTGATCCAGCCATGCACGATATGGATTTTCTTTGGCAACTTGTTCTTTGATCTCATCATCACTTACGATGCGTCCCTGCTCCGTGTCAATCAGTAACATGCGGCCTGGACGCAATCGCTCTTTTTGCACAATATCAGACGGGTCGATATCAAGCACGCCCACTTCCGAAGCAAGTACGATACGGTCGTCCTTTGTCACGTAGTACCGAGCCGGACGAAGTCCATTGCGATCAAGGACGGCTGCAATCTGTGTACCATTGGTATAAACCATCGCAGCTGGACCATCCCAAGGTTCCATCAAACAACTATGGTACTCGTAGAACGCCTTTTTTGATGCACTCATCGTCTCATGGTTTGACCACGGTTCAGGAATCATCATCATCGCGGCATGAGGAAGACTTCTACCCGCCATGACAAGAAGCTCGAGCACATTGTCAAACATGGATGAATCGCTGCCCTCCTGATCAATAACGGGGAGAACTTTTTTTATGTCATCGCCAAACAAAGAAGACGCGAACATCGATTGTCTGGCATGCATCCAATTAACATTGCCCCGCAGCGTATTGATCTCACCATTATGAATGAGGTAGCGATAGGGATGTGCGCGTTCCCAACTAGGAAATGTATTGGTACTAAATCGCGAATGCACCAAAGCTAACGCTGTAGTGACTTTTTCGTTTTGCAAATCCGTGTAATATTCGCTCAATTGTTCTGTTGTCAGCATGCCTTTATAGACGATAGTGCGCGAAGACAAACTACACACATAAAATGATCGACCATCTGGCACACCCGACAAGCGCAATGATCTTTCCATGCGTTTACGAATCACATAAAGTTTACGCTCAAACGCATCTTGGTCATGGACATTGTCCCCTTTAGCGATAAACACTTGGCGCACAAATGGTTCAACCGCTTTCGATGTTTCGCCAAGCATGTGATTATCCGTCGGAACATCGCGCCATCCGATAAGAATCTGCCCCTCATCGCTAATGGTCTGTTCAAAAAGTGTAATGAATTCTTGCCTCTTATAAGGGTCCTGAGGAAAAAAAACCATCCCTACACCGTAGGAGCCTGCCGCAGGCAAATTCGACATAGTAAAAGCACATGTTTCTTGAAAGAATGTGTCGGGGATCTGAAATAGGATCCCCGCACCATCACCTGAGTTCACTTCACTACCTTGAGCACCACGATGATCAAGATTTTGTAAAACAGTAAGGGCATCTTGCAAAATCTGATGGCTTTTATGTCCCTTGATGTGAGCAACAAATCCGATACCACAAGCATCATGCTCAAACTGTGGATCGTACAACCCCTGTCGCGCAGGCAATCCTTTCATCGTCATCTCTCCATTTCCTCTCTCTGTAAAAACTCCATCTATCGTATTTTCATACAAAATTATGAGATAATATTCTGAATGATACCATCCCTTCTCCCCAAGATCAATTCAAATTCTCATTTCTTCGACAATTCCACCGTCTTTCGCGAAGAAGCAGATGCATAAGCTGCAACATTTATACTTGTCAACATCAGCATATCCTGATCGGTGATGCGAGGCGTTGCAACTCCATCAATCGCTTGGATCCATTGTTGCATGGGTGACACATCCCGCGCCAAGAGCGTGACCTCTTCCCACTCATTCTTATACGGTTCACCTTGAGCTGCACGACGCAAACGGACACGATCTTCCACAGCCAAGATTGTCCCTAACGTACCATATAACTCCAACTCAAATGGGCCTGCTTTTGAGACAAATCCAGTTTCAAGAACCCCAGTAGCACCTGTTGCATACTGCACCGTAACGATCGCGTGATCCTCGACAGCACGCTTTGTCAAATAACTAAATGTCGCTGAAACCGAAATAGCGTTGCCTGCTAAACGATTGGTCAGATAAATTGGATGCGCTCCGAGGTCAATCAGCGCTCCACCACCTGTAGGCCCCACTTCAAAGAACTCGTCTTTCAACCAACCTGTAAGACCTGGCGCACTTGGCAATGCCCCATCATGTGCCACACGACAACGGATATGCGTTAAGTCGCCGATCCTACGTTCATCAAGCAAATGTTGCACGGTAAGATACGGAGACTCCGTCAAACGAGGCAAAGACAGCATCAACTGAACGCCTTCCTCATGAGCGAGTTGCACCAAGTATTCACAATCCTCATTCGTGAGCGCTAACACTTTTTCCGAAAATACATGTTTCTTTTGCACCATTGCTTTAGAAATTATCTCTCGATGCCTCGACGTTGGTGCAGTGACAATCACGGCATCGATATCGGTGTTATGCAGTACATCATCCAAATTATCCACAAATGGCGCATTCCATTGACTTGCAAATTCACGTCCGCGGTCAGCAACCTCATCCCACACGGCGACAATCTCGATACCGTTTCGCTTTGAAGCTTCTCTCGCATAATCTTTTGCATGTACATGCCAACTGCTAAGTATAGCCACTCTTAGCATACCCTGTATCTCCTTTGCAGCCAAAAAAGCGCTTTGTTCAAGGCTGCCTGTGTTTTTGCCCACTCTTAGGACTATGCTAACACATTTACAGCGGCTTGAAAGCGCCTAAACAAGCTATTGCGCAAGTACTTTATTTGTAGAAAAACTGCGAAACAATATCCTTAGAAACCAGTGGTTTGGACAGCAAAAATCCTTGCATTTCATCGCACCGGCGTTCAAACAGAAACTGCTTTTGTTCTTCCGTCTCTACACCTTCAGCGATGACTTTCAGGCGCAAGCTATGACCCATACTAATGATAGCTGTCGCAATCTCCGCATTATCCGAGTCCCAAGTCAAATCACGAATAAAGGACTGATCAATTTTTAAGCGATCCACGGGAAACCGTTTCAAGTAGCTTAGGGATGAATACCCGGTTCCGAAGTCGTCGATCGAAATTTGCACACCCATAGACTTGATCTTGTATAACATTTGAACGATCGATTCCGTATTTTGTATCAGCAGGCTCTCAGTAATCTCAAGTTCAAGCAAGCGACCGTCAAGACGTGTCTCATGCAAGATTCGTTGTACCGTACCAGCCAAGTCAGAGGTCAGGAATTGCCTGGCAGATATGTTCACAGCAATACATATCGGTGCATAGCCTTGCTCTTGCCATGCGCGACTTTGTTCACAGGCTGAACGCAACACATACTCACCAATCGGAACGATCAATCCTGTTTCTTCCGCGAGCGGGATAAATTCAGCAGGTGATACATGGCCCAGTTCCCGGCTATTCCAACGCAATAACGCCTCAAGGCCAACAATATGACCTGTTTTCAACTCAACTTTAGGCTGATAGACCAAGTACAATTCCTTTTGCTCTAAAGCACGTCGCAAAGCCCGCTCCAATACAACCTGCTTCGTTGCCGTTTTAGTACTATTCATCACGGCATTATAAAATTGATAATTATTCTTTCCAATGCTCTTAGCTTGGTACATCGCCATATCGGCATTACGAAACAACGTTATAGCATCTTTCCCGTCATCAGGAAACACGCTGATGCCGATACTTGCTGTCATGAAAATTTCCTCTTCATGCACGATAAATGGCTCGCTCGTTAAGGAGTCCATGACACGGCGGACTAACGCCATGACTTCAGCACGATGGCTTATATGCGGCAGAATCATCGTAAATTCATCACCGCCTACTCGTGCGATGATGATATCATCAGCCACGGTAGTCGATAGCCTTTCACAGACACGAAGCAATAACTGATCGCCTACTGCATGGCCAAAAGAATCATTGATCATCTTGAATCGATCAAGATCGAGAAACAACGTGGCTACCATCCCCGACTCATTCGTACACGGAGACACTGCAGCCGCAAGTTCTTCCTGAAACAATCGACGATTAGGCAACCCTGTCAAGGAATCATAGTTCAACATATAGTCCTTGGCCTGCTCGGCAAAAATTCGCTCGGAAATATCCCGCGCCATTACTAACGTGGCTGATCCATCATCAATAGAAACTTGGATGGATTTCACTTCTACATCGATGACCTTACCATCGAGTCCAATGAAACGCTCGTGACAAGGAGATGTCTTATCACCGACATGTTGAAGCGTTCGCAACCGTTGCAACGCCACTTCATGATCATCATGATGTAGTCGATTTATAAAAGGTTGATCGAGAAGTTCGCTTTGAGAAGATGCCCCAAACATTGCGACACCCGCAGGATTAATATAAGAAATCCTATCTTCCTTAATGATGACAATCGTCTCTGGCGATTCAGACACAAGCGTCTCATAACGCGCTATACTTTGCGCAAGAGATTGCTGTAAGTCCCTAATGACATCATTTGCGTCTGTATGTATAGAATCTCTGTCGAAATGCCCCATAGTTCACCATTGGTTTTGTCGTCATGGCATCGCTTTTGTTGCCCAGTCTATTCGCCAAATGTATACGTAATTCCTCCTAAATCGACAAAGCTCGACATATTTTTCATATGTATGTAACACGATAAATCTTCCCATACTAGATGAATAGGTAGAACACATTGAAAAGTTCTGGAGGGAATTACTCATGCCAAAGACAGGTAACTTACTGGGGGAAGTATGGTCGGGCGAAGAGGACCAAGTACTACTACAAGCCATGTACCAAGTACAAGAATTGAAAGGCCATTACGCCGTACTGTCCAAAAAACAAGTATCGCAGAAACTATCACGCAGTGAAAAGGCAGTCACCCTGCGATGGATGAGACTGCTCATTCGCTATCGCGACCAGATTATGACGGAGCGAAAACGTCGTGGCTTATCTATAACACCGATGAAACGAAGCACAGTGAAGCCCCATAAAACCGCATCACAAACGGCCGTTCCAACCGAACCTAAGACCATCGCTGAAACAGCCAGCGCATCAACCCATGAGTTTCAACAAACCATCCAATTTTTGCACAAGGCGGCCACAACCCATGAGAAACTTCGTCAGGCAGTGCAAGAACTACTCGCAGAAGTGGAACGACAACGTGCCAATGCCATTTGGTACAAAGCGCAAGCGGAACAAGCTCAGAAGGAACGGGATGACCTTGTGAACGCTTTTGCCCTCGCTACAAAAATCGTCACAGAAGGCGACGAAACACTTGCTAGAATGAAAAAACTCAATATTGATCGGATGGGGGTCGTCGGTTAGTAATCCACCATAGTGACAGGCCCGCTCCAAAGAGTGCAACGATGGCAGTCACATAAAATCCAGAAGAAATCCCTATCGCATTGCTCATGGCACCCACGATGGATGGGCCTCCAAACATACCAAGTGAATAAACAGCCTGAAAAAATCCCATCGCGGTCGCTCGCCGATTGGTTGGGACATGAGCAATCGATAGGCCCATCAAGACAGGAAGGACAAGCCCTTGCCCAAACCCGTTTAGGGCTTGGCTGACAAGCAAAAATCCAAAGCTGTGTGTTAAAGGAATCATCGCTGTAGCTACAGCAGCAAAGAGGAAACCGCTCACAACGATAGCTCGCGGACCCATTTTACGAACGATCATCGTACCCGTTAGAAAACCAGCTAATGCGTTCGGCGCCGTTGTTAAGAGCGATAAGAGTCCTAATTGTGCTTTTGTGGCTCCAATTTGCGTTGCGTATAACGGTGTGAAGCCGAACATCGTAACAAAGCTAAGTGCTTGCACAATGACAGCTAACAACGAAACTGACAAAACATTGAAATCTTTCCCTGTCTCAACGAGCATAACGATAGGATGAGCACGATCCTTGGTACGATTTTCAGGTTGTTCTGGAATCAAAAGGGCGCAAAGAAAGCTCAAAATGCCTCCGGCAACTCCCAAATAAAATGGTGCATGCCACCCATACCACTGTGCAAATAATCCGCCTAACGCCATCGCCATCATTTGTCCGATACCCGTCCAAAAACTCAGTAAACCCATGGCTTTTGGTGCCTGACCTGGAGGATAGGATTGCGAGAAAAGCACAGTAAAAGCCACCCAACTTCCAGCCGCGATACCTGCAAACGCACGAAACAGTAACGTTAACCACAAAGAATCTGTCATCCCAAAGAAGAGTCCGCTTAAGGTGGAACAAAGGATACCTGCCAAAACGAACGGTTTTCTTACACCAATTTTATCGGACCACATACCAAGCGGTATTCTAATCAGCATTTGTGTGAATCCATAGCTGCCTACGACCAATCCCGCCATAAAGACAGACCCACCTAAGACGCGCACATAAGGTGTTAAAATCGGTACATACGTATACATGGAAAACCAAAATAACATCGTCGCTAAATAAAACGGCAATTTTCCCAGTCTTTTTATAACCATTTTTTACCATTATACCCCCCGTGAAGGTCAATTAAAGCCATGGCAATTCAAGCTGTGGTATAGTATTAGACAATGATTGTCCCACAAAGAGGTCGATTCCATGACAACGATTGCCGATGTGGCAAGACGAGCCAATGTTTCAGCTATGACGGTATCACGTGTTATCAACGATACGGCCGCCGTCAATGATGCTACACGTCAACGCGTACTGAGCGCTATGGAAGAACTTAATTATGTGCCGAATTCCATTGCAAGAAGCCTCATCTCCGGCAAAACAAATACAATCGGTCTCGTACTGGCTGATTTGGCCAATCCATTTTTCACAACGATCGCCCGGGGTGCGGAAGATACCGCCCACCTACACCGTCACCGTCTGATCATTTGCAACCACGATGACGACGCCAGTAAAGAACGTGAATACATTGATGCGCTCATTTCAGCACGTGTTGATGGCATGATCATCGTACCGGCTTCAGATGCATCAAGAGATAGTCTGCAACAGTTGGCATGCCATCACATCCCTTACGTTATGCTTGACCGGCTTGTGGCAGGCATCCAGGCGGACCACATTATCGGAGATAACAGAAATGCAGCGTATCGGCTAACATCACATCTAATCGACCAGGGCCACAAGCACATCGCCATCATTAACGGGCCACAGCAAATCTACACCGCTCATGAACGCTTTCAAGGATACGTAGCCGCACTGACTGATCACAACGTACCGGTGCGACAAGGACTGATCAAAGAAGCATCCTTCGGCCCTTACACTTCTCGCACACAAGAAGATGCACAGGGTATCTCCGGCATAATGCATGACTGGATGCAGGGCGATGCCATTCGACCAACTGCACTCGTTGCTGCAAATAACATGGTGGCTATCGAAGTCTTGCACAGCCTGGAAACGATGCATCTGCGCTGTCCGAATGATGTAGCGTTGGTATGCTTCGAGGACATTGATCCCCATGGACTTTTGCGCCCAAGTGTAACTGCGGCTACTCAACCTGCTTACGAGTATGGACACTTCGCCATGAAGATGTTATTTGAACGGTTGACAAACCCTGATTGTGCCGTTCAATCACTTATTTTGCGTAGTGAAATTCACTATCGCAATTCGTCCCTAGCCTCATATAACGCATTGTATATGGAAGATAAGACGTCAGAAATTCGTGCATGAAGCACCAAATCAGCCAAGCTATCTAAGGGCGTTTCTTCTAAATTAAGCAACACTAGTTTTGCTGTTAATGGACGATAACTGGGCAGATCAGCGACAGGATGAACTTCAAGAGATGTACCCATGACAAGCATAAGGTCGCAATGAATCACCGCATCTAAGGACTCGGCAAATTTGCGCACGGCCTGATCGAATAACACTACATCAGGCCATAACACAGTATCACATGGTCCACTCGGCGTTTTTGCATTGCAACGAGGAACATCCTCTTTGAGAATATAAGCAAGATCGTAGGTCGTATGACAACTTGGGCAAGTTGCTGACTTTCCACTTCCATGCACCTCAAGAACGCGCTTACTACCTGCCAACTGATGAAGACCATCTACATTTTGCGTGATTATCGTGACAGTCTTACCTGCTTGCTCTAACTTCTGCAAGACGATATGTCCAACATTCGGTTTTGCGTCCAAGTATCGTGGACTCATAAACGCTCGCTTAAAGTGCGGCCAAAATAAATCCGGGTGTAGCCGTAGGTAGGCCGCATTCATGGAACGAAAAAGTTCTTGATCCGACCACACGCCATCTTGCGATCGAAAATCAGGAATGCCCGAATCTGTACTGATACCTGCGCCAGTCAGCGCTACAATCTTGTCACTTTCCCTAATCCATTTGGCGAGTTGCGGCAATGCATCTACCATGTATCACACTCCAAACCTGATGACATACAAAGCCCACGACAGTAATCAATACAGAATCAAATAAAACATTATATAAAAACAGATGTTTTACAAGTTCATTTTGCCCTTCACCCACAAATGGTATCGGGAATTGCAAAAACGCAGCAAAGAATACCATGAAACTCATAAAAGCAACGCCTCGTACCTTTGGCGAACGTTTTCGAAAAAAGGACAGACATACGCTTACATAAATGAGTGAAAACATAACCCAAAACCACAGGTTTTGCGGTAACTTACTGCGGATACTGCGCCACAGATCGAATCGCTGTGCCATGGCTCCAGCCCCTTTATGCTGAATCCATGCAAAATTGCCCAAATAGTCTGGTCTCATCACATAGGCAGCCGCTTGACTGATCTGTAAGCCATGCCAGAGATCCCATGGATGCATAAGATAAAACCAAATGATCCCGGACATTGACACCTTGCGATAAAAGCCGGATGCAACGAGTCTATTTTGCCATGCCAAAGAAGGTACTGAAAAATAGGAACAATTACGCAATATAGCTAGTTTACCACTAAGATGGAACCAACGGAGCAAATGATCTGAGGGCTTCACGACGACCATGAGACCTGTAAAAAAACTGTCGTACGTATTTTGCATGATAAAGCTAGGTGGATTGAGCACCATGACCACAATCGCGGATAAGACAAGCAATAGCGTAAGACGCACAAAGCGACGTTTATCATACACTTTATATGTACTATAAAAAATTCCCCACAAGCCAGTGAAGACAACGACAACCAGTGCAGCATTTTGCACTTTAGCTGTCACAAAAAACGCTGCACATAACCAGACAAGCCGTCGCGACCACCATGCGTGAGGGTATAGCATGAAGCGACATGTTAAACCTAAAAGCAAAACCCAAAACACCATGGAAGAAGGTTCACTATAGAGCGTTGGTAAGTAAGCTGCATAACCCACTTCCGTAAGTACAAACACTGACATGGCCCCAACCGCAATCGCAGCAACATAGGAAAAACATTGTCGCAAACCACGAACGATCCAATATAGCCCAAAACACAACAAGACCAAATAAATAAAAAATAACACTTGCGTATCAAATGTACCAAAGTGCAAAACTGCATTGATCACCCAAGCAACAGCGATCGGCAGTAACGCGGACGAAGGATAAAACCCATGACCAAAAAAACCCATAACAAAGGTTGGAACATAATAATGATCATAGCGCTGATAATAATACGTGTCTTGAGGCTGATAATGTAATCCGACTAACGCCATCAACCGATCATAGTCGCCATTATTCGCGAGTCCAATCGCAGGCGGATGCAAAATTTCAATCATCGTCAGCACAGCGAATACCACAACCGTGAGCCATTCTGCTTGAAAAACACCATAAACCAATCGGCACACAAAAATACTCCTCTCTTGCCTATGGCCATTGACGACAACCATAAAAAATACGATACTAGTTATAGTTACAAATTCCGATTAGTTAAAGGGGAATTGAAATGAGCAAGCCAATGTCCATACCGCGCCCTTTAGTTCGCACCAATCAATGGATTATTATCTTATCCGTATTAGCTACTTGGATAACATTTCAACCTTGGATCCTCTTGATACCACTTGTCGCAGGATTGTTGGGCCTGATTTTTCATTTTAACCCGATCATGCGTTTCGCCCGATTATTTTTACGATACCCTGCATCGCATTATGTACAAGAAGATAGCGACCAGCAAAACTTCAATCAAGTTATTGCTGTCGCGTGCTTAACCCTGGGCTTCACTTTTTTCCTAATGCATCTTGTTATTGTAGCGTACATCTTTACCGCAATGGTGGGCATTGCCGCTTTTGTCGCCATTCTCGGTTTTTGCATCGGATGTTTCCTGCGTTTTCAATGGAATCAATATCGTTATCGGCGGTCGCTCAAAACCAGTGCCTAAAAATAAACGCGCCCGTATCCTTATTGCGGGCGCGTTTATTTTTATAACTGATAGGAACTCTTTAAGGGTACGACTAAGTTGAACACGGGATGTTTTCCATCAAACTTTTGTGGATCGACGCTAAAGTACCCATGTCGAAAGAACTGGTACTTACTATAAGGTTGCAAGTCTCGCAAACCTTGTTCAACGTATCCTTGAAGAATTTCTAATGAGTGTGGATTGATATGACGCAAAAATTCGTCGTCCTGCTGATCCTCATCGAGTAGCAACGGTTCATATAAGCGAAATTCCGCAGGCCGCGCATGCCCCGAGTCAACAAAGTGTATCGTACCTTTTACCTTGCGCCCTGTGAAGCCCGAGCCACTTTTGGTTTGCGGATCATACGTGCAATGCAGTTCGACAACTTCACCCAAATCGTTTTTGATGACTTCTTCACAGCGAATAAAGTAAGCATGTTTCAAGCGCACTTCTGCGCCTTGTGTCAACCGATAGTATTTTGGTGGCGGGTTCTCCATAAAATCATCTTGTTCGATATAGATCTCCCGAGAAAAAGCAATTTGCCGCGATCCCATGGCTGGGTTTTCCGCATTGTTTTCTGCTTCCAGCCATTCCACTTTGCCTTCTTCATAATTTGTGATCACTACTTTTAGCGGACGCAAGATGGCCATCGTGCGCAACGCTTTCAACTTAAGATCTTCACGAACAAAGTACTCGAGCATGTGGACATCCACTAGGCTGTTGCTTTTCGTGACACCAATTTCCCGTGCAAAATTGCGAATCGATTCAGGTGTGTATCCGCGCCGACGCAGCCCTGAAATCGTTGGCATGCGCGGATCATCCCAACCATCAACAACACCTTCTTCGACAAGCTGCTTCAGCTTACGTTTGCTCATAACGGTATTGGTCATATTAAGTCGCGCAAATTCAAATTGGTGGGGACGAGTAGGCATCTCGCACTGTTCAACAACCCAATCATAGAGTGGTCGATGGTCCTCAAACTCAAGCGTACAAATCGAATGTGTCACACCTTCAATTGCATCCTCTAACGGATGAGCAAAATCATACATCGGATAAATGCACCATGTATCCTTCGTTCGATGATGCGTCGCGTGCGCGATACGATAGAGGACAGGGTCGCGCAGATTAAGATTCGGTGAGGCCATGTCGATTTTTGCACGCAATACCTTAGCACCATCAGAAAATTCGCCCTGTTTCATGCGTTCGAGTAAATCCAAGTTTTCTTGAACTGTCCGATTGCGATAGGGACTGTCTTGCCCTGGCACTGTGAGTGTGCCACGATGTTCACGCATCTGCTGACTACTTAAGTCACAAACATACGCCAAGCCTTTTTGCACTAAAAGAACGGCACGTCGATACATTTCATCAAAATAATCAGAAGCAAAACACAAATTATCCCATGAAAATCCTAGCCACCGAACATCATCTTCAATGGCCTGAACGTATTCCACATCTTCTTTAACAGGATTTGTATCATCGAATCGGAGGTGAGTTTTCCCTCCGACATCATGCGCTAATTCAAAATTCAAACAAATGGATTTGGCATGTCCGATGTGAAGATAGCCATTGGGTTCCGGGGGAAACCGTGTGACAATCTCCGCTACCCTACCAGCATCGAGATCCTCTTGTACAATGTTGCGGATAAAATTTGACGTAGTATAAGCGTGATCCAACGTAACCATCCTTTTTATTCCATGGAATACCAATCACTTTTTCACTATTAAAGCACGTCTCACAACAACAGGCAAATATCCTATCAAACTAGGTTTACACACTTGTTTCTTCATCTTCCACATTTCGTCCCCGGAACCACGATGCTATCGCTGCAACTACGGATAAGACTAGAGAAATCATAAAAGCCATGGATAATCCATGCATGAACGGTGCACCAATCAGCGAAGGGAAAAAGTTTGATCCTAAAATGACGGCTACATTGTGCTTTGGCAAAGCGTGTAATACTTGTAAAGGAAGCATTTTGGTTAATGGATTGAACCCTAGCAACGCCGCAAATAGAGAACTTGTAGGCGGTAAGCTTGCCACTTGATGTACGATAACAAGTGGCAAGCCCTGATCTGATAATCCGCGGGTAATCGCCTCTGGAAGTCGCTGTGACAACCCTGCGATGACGATCGAAAAAAACACGCCCATGCTCATCATCATACCTGCATTGTTGAACGTAGAAAGCATGCCAGATGCCACTCCACGAAAACGTGCAGGTACGGAATTCATCACACCTGCACTATTTGGCGATGCGAACAGTCCTAAGCCACAACCAATGATAAATAGATAAATCGCAAACGGCAAAAACGAAAAATCAGCAGGTAGCGTACTTAAAAGTAAGAATCCTAATGCAGTGAGCAACATGCCACCCGTAGCAAACAACCGCGACCCATAGCGATCAGATAAAAAACCACTTAAAGGACCCGCAATCAAGAAGCCTAATGTCTGCGGCAACGTATCAATACCAGCTTGAAGAGGCGTATCAGCGTACGAAACGCCATGCAGTGGAAGCCAAACCCCTTGCAACCAAATGATGAGCATAAACTGCAAACCGCCACGGGCTAACGAAGCAAGAAACGCACTAAAATTTCCGGCTGAGAACGCACGTATACGAAACAATGACATGTTGAACATCGGACTTTCCACCATGTGCTCAACGAAAATAAATGCCACTAAAAAAATAAATCCACCGATAAGCTCCGTTAAAACCCACGGACTTGTCCACCCCATCGGATGACCGCCATAAGGCATAATTCCGTAAGTTAGTCCAAGCATAATCCCCGTAATCCCCAGACCAAGAGTAACGTTTCCGGTAATATCCAATTTGGCATTCGCGACTTTTTGGGAAAGTTCCTTAAGTGCTACAAAAGCCCATACAGTACCGATAAGGCCAATCGGCACATTGACTAAAAAAATGTAGCGCCATTGCCCAGTCGCAGCCAATAAACCGCCTAGGACGAGACCGATGACACTGCCGCCGATCGCGGCAATTTGATTCAGACCAAGTGCAAGCCCCCGTTGATTGTGAGGGAAAGCATCAGTAAGAATAGCAGAGCTATTGGAAAATAAAAAAGCACCACCGATACCTTGAACAATGCGAAATAAGATAAGTTCAATTTCGCCCGCCATACCCTTGCTCCATGTCAAAGAACATAAGATGGATCCTAAGGTAAACACAGCAAAGCCTAAATTATACAGTCTGACACGTCCAAAAATATCAGACAATCGACCAAACATTACCAGGAGGACTGTCGTTGCGATATTGAATGCAAGCATGACCCACAATAACAGACTAGATTGTCCTGATGCGAGAGGATCGACTTGTATTCCCGCAAAAATGACGGGCAAAGAAATGATGAGTATCGTACCGTTGATGGAAGCCATTAAAACGCCAAGCGTTGTATTGGATAAAGCAATCCATTTGTAATGCGACGATCGTACCCTTGAACCTGATCCGGAATCGGCTACCGATTCTGTGTTACCCATGATATGTCTCCCTCTTAAATAACACCACTTTTATAATCACATGTTAACGAAAACGTTAGGTTTAGTCAATGACAGCAGATGCACCGAGACATCTGTCAAGGATGCATCTGCTACAACAAGAGCCATCTTTTTTCACCGGATCATTTTGTTGTCTTTACCTCAAAAAATCGTGTCAAGCGTAGGGCTACAGCTTGTTCATTGCAAGGTATCGACTCGACTTTTTGCAATAAGTTCATCAAAGATTTGATCGTTTCGGGCATTGGAGGCACCGTACCTGCTGCAGTCATCGCTTGGGAAAACTTTGCGGGGTGCGCGGTTGAAAGGCACAACCACAGCGCAGGCTCCGTTTCTTTTGGCCATGCTTTTTCAAAGGCAGCTACTCCACATGCCGTATGAGGATCAAGTACGCAACCATATTGGTCATCGTACGATTTGATCGTGCTCACGCAAGTCTCATCGTCGATACTATAGGAGAGAAAATCTTTCTGTACCTCACTTAGCCATCCACCATCCACTACGATGCGGCCCGTCGCTGCGAATTGATCCATTACAGATTTCACCTGACTGACGTCCTCACCAAATAGATAAAATAGATACCGTTCAAAATTACTTGCTACTTGTATATCCATTGCTGGGCTATACGTCATCGCAAAATCTTTAGGTTCATAAATTCCTGTGGTGATAAACCGGGCAAGAATATCGTTCGCGTTCGTCGCCAAAAGTAATGACTTAATGGGCAACCCCATACGTTTAGCAAGATAAGCAGAAAAGATATTGCCAAAATTGCCCGTCGGTACGCTAAACGATATCGGTCCGTCATACCCATCGGCGCGCATTTTACCATGTGCATAAATATAGTAGACCATCTGCACGATGATACGAACAAAGTTAATCGAGTTGACAGCTCGCAGCGATAATGATTTTTTAAGCAATTCGTCAGAAAATAGTTGCTTTACGATCCGCTGACAATCATCAAAATTTCCGTCCACGGCTAATGTCAGCACGTTATCATCCAGCACCGTTGTCATCTGCAATTCTTGCACATGACTTACCATGCCAGATGGGTACAATACAGCAATCGAAATGTCAGATTTGCCTTTAACACCATAAATCGCCGCGGCACCCGTATCACCTGACGTTGCTGCAAGAATGTGAATAACTTCATTGTTACGTTTGGCGATATACGCATATAGATTACCGATAAATTGCAGGGCGATATCCTTGAACGCATGTGTTGGTCCATGGAAGAGTTCAAGAATGGCCATGTTATCACGTACCATCTTGATAGGAACGACTTCATCATCATCAAACGTGGAAAAACTATCATGGATCAACGCTTGCAGGTCATGATCAGCGATCTCCCCGTCGACAAAAAGACGTAGAACTTCAAAAGCCAGTTCTTGAAAAGAGAGTGTACGCCAAAAATCGAACGTCTGCGCGCCGATGGCGGGAATCTGCTGTGGTACGTATAAACCGCCATCAGGTGCTAAGCCCTCCAGAAATGAATCGACAAACCCGAGAGAACTTCCACCACGTGTACTGACAAACCGCATACAAATCTCCCTTTCCCTCGCATCCTTATATCCTTTAAGAGTAAACGATCAGAACGATTCATGCCACCCTTCCTTTTAGACATTCCGCCTACTAGTTTTGTAATATAACTGTGATATTCTTGTAATATTGCGCGATTATTGTAAGGTTGTGTAAGAATCGGTCGAAAGGATGCGGTATTTCCTTGCATCATCTCCTCGGGTTAGTTTTAGCCGTCATCCTGGCGGTTGCATGTGGAGTTGCGACGGCAAACTTCTTTTCAAGATTACGCCATGAAGCCGTCCAATGGAATTGGCGGCTTATAGGTAATAAGTATTTTTTACTCGGCCTTCTCGTAGGTCTTTTATTTCTGTACTACGATAATCATTTTGAGCATATCAATTCTCTTTCC
>DAHWJX010000025.1:0-19158 GCA_027343965.1 Caryophanales bacterium
ATTTTAAACGATATTATCCATGCATCCATGTCATAGGCAAATTGGAACCTAGTAGCGAACATGAGGTGAAAGAGTGCTAAAAGATCTGTTTCCGAAAAAGAAACGTTATGCGACGATCGCACCTCATCCGAGTGCGCGCGATAAGGTCCCGGAGGGACTCATGAATAAATGCAAGAACTGTGGTGAAATTCTTTTATCGAAAGAGTTAGATAAGCATTTGAAGACATGCCCACATTGTGGATATCATTTTACGCTTAGTGCGCCTGAACGTATAGCTATGACGGTGGATGAGGACTCCTTTGAGGAATTTGACACAGAACTTACAACGGCTGATCCACTTTTTTTTCCTGATTATCCCCAAAAGGTTGAAAAAGCAATCGAAGCAACAAGGCTGACAGAAGCCGTGGTCACGGGTAAAGGGACAATTCATGGCATTCCCGTGGTGCTTGGTGTCATGGATGCTCGGTTTATTATGGGCAGCATGGGGTCTGTTGTTGGGGAAAAATTGTCACGAGCTATCGAACGTGCTGTGACGGACAATCTTTCTATGCTGATTTTTTCCGTCTCAGGTGGGGCGAGAATGCAGGAAGGCATTTTATCGCTCATGCAGATGGCGAAAGTGTCTGCTGCTTTATCACGCCTCCAATCTGCGGGGTTGCTCTATATCTCCATCATGACTAACCCCACGACAGGCGGTGTCACGGCTAGTTTTGCCATGCAAGGGGATATTCATTTGGCGGAACCAGGTGCGATCATTGGCTTTGCTGGGCGCCGTGTAATTGAACAAACTATTCGACAGAAACTTCCGGATGAGTTTCAGACAGCGGAGTTTGTGCTGCAACACGGCATGATTGATCGAGTCGTCCATCGTAAAGATATGCGCACAACACTTTTTACCATTTTATCTTTACACACTGAAGGGGGCGAAGATTTTGGCAATTGATTTGCCCTTCGAAAAACCATTAGTGGAATTACGTGTGAAAATTAATGAGTTAAAGCGTTTTACGGAAGAAAAGGGTATCGATATGAGCGAAGAAGTGGCCACGCTTGAGGCTAAGGCGACAGCGCTTGCGCAAGCTATTTATCGTGATTTGACACCTTGGCAAAAAGTACAGATTGCTCGCCATCCGGAACGGCCCACTACACTTGATTATGTTCGTGGACTTTGCGATGACTTTGTCGAGATGCATGGTGATCGTCAATTTCGTGACGATCCAGCTGTCGTGGGTGGCATTGCTCGCTTTGAAGGTGTGGCGATCACGGTTGTTGGAACGCAAAAGGGAAAAGATACGAAAGAAAACATTTATCGCAACTTTGGTATGGCTCACCCCGAAGGGTATCGCAAGGCTTGGAGACTGATGAAACAAGCTGAGAAATTTGGCCGACCTGTACTTACTTTTATTGATACGGCAGGAGCTTATCCAGGAATAGGCGCTGAAGAACGCGGTCAAGGCGAGGCGATTGCCCGCAACCTGATCGATATGGCAGGGCTGCGCGTACCGATCGTGTGCATTGTGACAGGTGAAGGTGGAAGCGGCGGCGCATTAGGGCTTGGTATCGGTGATCGTATACTCATGCTTGAACATGCTTGGTATTCGGTCATTGCCCCCGAGTCAGCTGCGGCCATCTTATGGAAAGACTCGACGCAAGGACAACGGGCCGCCGATTCGATGTGCATAACGGCACAAGATCTACAGCGATTCGGCGTGGTGGATGAAGTGCTTCCAGAACCGTTTGGTGGTGCGCAACGAGCACCACAGGACATGATTCGCACTGTCAAATCGGCTGTGGCCGACGCGTTTGAGCAATTGCGGGCGATGCCAGTGGCTGAGTTGCTACAAAAACGATATGACAAGTTTCGCAATATGGGCGTATTTTATGAAGATAATGACAGTTCCTTGCAGGATTAAGAAATTTACTGTCGTATTGTAGTACTTATTGAATTCTTGGCTTTAGTGGATGTACAGTTGGGGCGGGACGGAAAATGTCCTACTGGGGCAAATTATGTCTACACTCACCACGTCCAGGTGACGGAAGAAACGGAGCGTGCATCGAATGGCTGAACAAGAACATGGTGTAGTCACCAAGCCGAGCTTAAAAAGAATAGGTGTTTTGACGAGTGGTGGCGATGCACCCGGAATGAATGCTGCCATTCGTGCTGTGGTGCGAAAAGGGGTCTATCATGGGCTCGAAGTAGTCGGGATCAAGCACGGTTATGCCGGTCTTATTCGCGGTGAAATGGATCTGCTCGATCTTGGTTCAGTAGCTGACATTATTCAACGCGGTGGCACCAAGCTCTTTACCGCACGTTGCGAGGAATTTAAGACGACTGAAGGCCAGCAAAAGGGCGCAGAGATTCTTCGGGAACACGGTATTGACGGGCTTGTCATTATAGGCGGTGACGGTTCTTATCGTGGTGCAAGAGCGTTGTCTCATTTGGGCGTCAAGACGATTGGGCTACCTGGAACGATCGACAACGACATTCCTGGCACAGATTATACGATCGGTTTTGATACAGCCGTGAACACCGTCATTGAAGCTATTGATAAGATTCGCGATACGGCAACATCTCATGAACGCACCTATGTCGTCGAGGTTATGGGTAGAAACGCCGGGGATATTGCGATGATAGCTGGTCTTGCTGGTGGAGCCGAGTCCATTCTCATTCCTGAGTATCCGTTTGATATCGATCAAGTATTGATCAAGCTTCGCCATGGTGTGGATCGTGGCAAACGACATAGCATCATTCTTGTCGCTGAAGGTGTTGGCCACGGCATGAAGATCGGTGAAAAAATCGCTGAAGAGACGGGCTGGGAAGTGCGCGTCACGGTGCTTGGGCATCTGCAACGAGGCGGTTCACCTACGGTGTTTGACCGGATGCTCGCTTCACGCATGGGTGCTATGGCTGTCGATCTCCTGCTTGAGGGACACACAAGCAAGGTGGTTGGTATTCGTGGAACGAAACTAATCGCAACCGATATCGACGAGGTGCTCGAAATGAAACATGAGATCGATCTGTCCATTTACGAACTCGCAGGCATTTTATCTATTTGAAGGAGAGAAATTCATGCGCAAGACAAAGATTGTCTGTACAATGGGTCCCGCAATAAGTGATTTGTCGGTGATGCGCGCAGTAATTCGCGCTGGCATGGATGTAGCACGTCTGAATTTTTCACATGGGACGCATGAGGACCACAAAAAAGTCATCGAGAGAATCCGCGAAGCGTCAAGGCTCGAAGGTAAAATCGTCGGGATTATGCTCGACATCAAAGGTCCCAAGATTCGTACAGGGCTCATTGAAAATGATGAAGTGGAACTTGTCGATGGTGAACATATCGTGCTTACCACCGAGCAGGTGCTTGGGACGAAAGATCGCATTTCGATTAGTTATGACGGACTTCCGGAAGACGTCTCAGTAGGATCCACGATTCGTATCGACGATGGGCTTATCGGACTTCAAGTGGTTGATATTGTCGCAAACGATATACATTGCGTGATTACCAATGGCGGAACCCTTAAAAATCGCAAAGGGATCAACGCACCGGGTGTGCGTTTGCGTTTGCCAGGCGTTACGGATAAAGATATTGAAGATATATTGTTTGGTATTGAACAAGGTGTTGATATTATCGCTGCATCCTTTGTGCGAAAAGCGGCGGATGTATTAGAGATTCGCAAACTTCTTGAAGATCATAACCATCACTGTGAAATTATCGCGAAGATCGAAGCCCAAGAGGGCCTTGATATGATCGATGAGATTCTCACGGTGACGGATGGCTTGATGGTAGCACGCGGTGATCTCGGTGTGGAGATTCCCACCGAAGAAGTGCCTATAGCGCAAAAAATGTTGATTCAAAGAGCGAATCAGGCGGGTAAAGTGGTTATTACAGCGACGCAGATGCTCGATTCGATGCAACGCAATCCGCGACCGACGCGTGCTGAGGCGACCGACGTCGCTAACGCTATCTTTGACGGTACGGATGCGATCATGTTAAGTGGCGAAACGGCGGCGGGACGTTATCCTGTGGAAGCTGTGGAAACCATGGCAACCATTGCGTTACGTGCCGAGCGTGCTTTGTTATCGCAAGAAGTGCAAAGCAGACATCGTGATATTGTGGAGCGGACGCAGACCGATGCGATCAGCCATGCGGTTACATCTATCGCACAAGAATTGGATGCCACGGCGATCATTACATCGACGGAAAGCGGATTTACAGCACGTACGGTGTCCAAGCATCGTCCGCACTGTACGATTGTGGCCGTAACACCTTCTCAAGAGGTTGCACGTCGCATCACGCTTTGCTGGGGTGTTTATCCTGTGCTTGCTCGTGAGTCAAAAAACATCGATGACATGCTCACGATTGCTGTCGATGGCGCACTCGCGGCAGGTTATGTACAAAGTGGAGACATCGTTGTGATCACAGCTGGTGTTCCCGTTGGCGAAGCTGGTACGACCAATATGCTCAAGGTGCATACTATTGGCGATGTGATTGTACGAGGCGTTGGTGTTGGCATGAACAGCATTGCAGGTCGCGCGGTTGTAGCAACGAAAGTTGCCGATATTTTAGCGCGTGTAGAAAAAGGTGATGTTCTTGTCACTTCCTTTACCGACAAAGACATTATGCCCGCCTTTGAAAAGGCTGCGGCTGTGATTACGGAAGAAGGCGGCATTACATCACATGCGGCAGTTGTAGGCTTGTCGCTGGGTATTCCCGTAATCGTTAGCGCTGTAGGTGCAACAAGGCTTGTTCAAGATGGGGAAATGGTGACGGTAGATGCGGAGCGCGGCTTATTGTATCGCGGGAAGACGCAAGTACTCTAAGCGCGCGAATGATTTTTTGCTGGGTGGATCCTGCCGATACGTATCTCGGTAGGGTCTGTTTTTGTTACGGGGGGAGAAAAATGGGCATCGTGTCAACAACGCGCATTCAAGTGCGTTATCGGGAAACCGATCAAATGGCAGTAGCATGGCATGGTAATTATATCGAATGGTTCGAGATTGGCCGATTGGATTGGTGGCGTGAGCAAGGACTTTCCTATAAGGACGTTGAAAATCGGGGTATCTTATTGCCTGTTCTTAAAGTGACTTGCGATTATCATCTTGCGTCGCACTTTGATGAAATTCTTTTTGTACAAGTGAGGTTGACTGAGTACAATGGGTTTCGGATGGTCTTCTCGTACACCATCACACGTGCTGACGATGGTGCCTTGATCGCAAGTGGACAAACAGAGCACGTAACGACGGATCGCGACATGCACCCCGTTCGATTGCATCGAAAATTACCTGATGTGCATGCGGTGTTGCAACTTGCAAAAGACTGAATCGCGGCAGTATGGTCCCTATGTGTATTTGGGGTTGTCGGTTATCGCAGTTTCTTTTGCCTCTCTTTTTGTGCGTCTTACGACGGCGCCGCCTGCTATCACAGCCATGTACCGTATGGTGGTTACTGCTGTCTTGCTGGCGCCATTGGTGCGAAAAACCTTGTGGTCGTCACTTCGATCACTTTCGTTTAGGCAAAAGTTTGGGTTGCTCTTAAGTGGGTTCTTTCTTGCTTTGCATTTTCTTTTTTGGATGACATCCGTCTTTTATACCTCAATCGCCAGCGCAACGTTGCTGTTGGCGTTTCAACCGATATTTGCGTTGATTTTTGAGCGCATCCTCTTTCGCTATCGTATCAGACCATCCCTTTGGGCTTACGTCGCGATGGCAATTTTCGGTACAGCCATTATCGGCTGGCATGACTTGCGCGTAGGCCATATGGTTTTACTAGGTGATCTTTTATCCTTAGTCAGCGCTAGCGCGAGTGCATTGTATATGGTGGCGGGGTCTGGTTTGCGCAAACACTTGTCAGCTAACGAGTACAACGTCAGCGTTTTTTTCCTAGCCGCTGTGGCCCTTTTTGTCTATAGTCTATGCCGCGGGTATTCGTTCATTGGCCTGTCTATGAAAGACGTCTCCATGACGCTGTTACTTGTGCTTGTGCCGACAGTGTTTGGGCATGCTGTGTTTAATGCGTTACTTAAACATCTAAAAGCATCCACGATATCGATGTCGATTATTGGGGAACCGATCGTTGCCACGTTACTCGCTTATGTCTTTTTGCACCAGGCTCTGTCGTTATGGTGGTTTGTGGGCGCCACAGTTTTGTTATTGTCCATCATTCTATTTTTGCGTGATCGTACCACACAGTGAAACGACGGTTCACTGTGTGGAAAATTTGATTGCCCAAGCTGTTGGCCTATGGTATCATGAACGCAGGATTTTGTCGTTAACATGGAGGGGAACCTATGAGTTTGTTTGAGAAATTAGACATGCCTGTAACAGGTGAGAAGATCGATATGGGAAGTGACGGTCTCAACGTTCCGGATCATCCTATTGTGCCGTTTATTGAAGGAGACGGAATTGGCCGTGACATCTGGCGTGCTTCACAGCGGGTGCTTGATGCCGCAGTGGAAAAAAGTTACGGTGGTAAGCGTAAGATCGCTTGGTTTGAAGTATTTGCCGGCGAGAAAGCGTATAACAAGTTTGGTGAATGGTTACCTAACGATACATTGGTTGCCTTGCGCGAGTACTTGGTAAGCATTAAAGGCCCACTTACCACGCCGATTGGTGGCGGTATTCGCAGTTTGAATGTGGCCCTTCGTCAGGAACTGGACCTTTATGTGTGCTTACGTCCTGTGCGGTATTTTGAAGGTGTTCCTTCCCCTGTAAAGCATCCTGAACTTGTTGATATGGTGATATTTCGCGAGAATGCAGAAGATATCTATGCTGGCATTGAGTGGTCAGCAGGCACAGCCGAAGTGCAAAAAGTCATTCAATTTTTGCAGCAAGAAATGGGCGTCAAAAAAATCCGCTTCCCGGAAACGTCAGGGATTGGCATCAAACCTGTCTCGCAAGAAGGAACGGAGAGATTGGTTCGCGCTGCCATCGAGTATGCGATCGCGCATCAACGCAAAAGCGTCACGCTTGTACACAAAGGCAATATCATGAAGTTTACCGAAGGTGCTTTCAAAAACTGGGGTTATGCCCTTGCCGAACGTGAGTTCGGGGATCGCGTCTTTACTTGGAATGAATACGATCGTATCAAAGATGAGTCGGGTTCTGATGCGGCCGATAAAGCGCAAAAAGATGCTGTAGCACAAGGTAAGATTGTCGTAAAAGATACCATCGCTGATATCTTCTTGCAACAAATTTTGACACGTCCTGCGGAATTTGATGTCGTAGCGACGATGAACCTCAACGGCGACTTCATGTCAGACGCTTTGGCTGCACAAGTAGGTGGAATTGGTATTGCACCTGGTGCCAATATCAATTACGTGACAGGTCATGCTGTATTTGAAGCGACGCATGGCACTGCGCCAAAGTATGCTGATCTTGATAAAGTCAATCCTGGTTCTGTAATTTTGTCAGGTGTCATGATGCTCGAACACATGGGCTGGCAAGAAGCGGCAGATAGCATCGTTAAAGCACTTGAAACGACGATCAATCAAAAAGTAGTCACGTATGATTTTGCGCGTTTAATGGAAGGTGCAAAAGAGGTTAAGACTTCGGAATTTGCGGACGCCTTAATTTCTAATCTGTAAAATTCTCCTTATCACCCACAAAGCAGACGAGATGCCCTGTGCATTTCGTCTGCTTTTGCCGTTTTTAGATATGGTACAATACAGCAGAAGAATGATCCAGGAAGGGACAGGCAGGCATGGCGAAAAAACTGCTTTTGATTGACGGTAACAGTGTGTTGTATCGAGCGTTTTACGGCCTACCGCTGCTCTCAACGTCTAAAGGGCTTTATACGAATGCAGTGTATGGATTTTCTATGATGCTTTTACACCTTTTAAAAGAAGAACGCCCTACGCATATCGTGGTGGCCTTTGATAAAGGCAAAGCGACATTTCGACATCAGCAATTTGCTGAATATAAAGGTAAACGACAAGCAACTCCACCTGAGATGATTGGGCAATTTCAATTGGCGCGCGATATACTTACACATTTTGGCGTTCGCTATCTGGAAGACGATCGTTATGAAGCGGACGATATCATTGGCACCTTATCGATGATGGCGGAAGAAGTTGAGGATGAGTATGAGGTCGTCGTCATTTCCGGTGATAAGGATCTTTTGCAGCTAGTATCCCCACGTGTGACGACTTGCCTTACAAAAAAAGGAACGACTGATTTGGTTCGCTATGATCCAGCCTTGGTGCGTGAACGATTTTCGTTGGATCCTTTACAAATCATTGATCTCAAGGGTTTAATGGGTGATCCGTCTGACAACATTCCTGGAGTGCCAGGTGTGGGGGAAAAAACGGCGATCAAGTTATTGACCCAATATCCTTCTGTCGAAGAGGTGCTTGCCCATATCGATGAGATCTCTGGTACGAAACTTCGTGAGAAGTTGCAGGATAATCGTGATCAAGCATTGCTGTCAAAGCACTTGGCTACGATTATTCGCGATGCCTCGTTGGCGGTGGGACTTGATGAACTTCATTTCACGGGGTATGACGTGAGTGTATTGGCGCAAGCGTTTCGGGAACTCGAGTTTAAAGCCTTGGCTGATCGTCTACAGCCTTATCGTGTGGAAGATGGTTTGGTAGTTGAAGCTACACAAGAGGTGTCCCAGATCGAACCGCCAGACGTACGTGAGGTGTTACCTGCAGATCTTTCGGATGAGCTAAAGATGATCAAGGAACAAGCGGTACTTCTGATGGTCATCGATGGCGATTACCAGACAGGGACATTGCAAGGGTTCGTCATTGCCCATGCGAGAGGAACGCTTTTTGTTCCGTATACCCACTTGAGTGTACAACAGGATCAACCAGCATGGGATGCCTTAGCGGCTTTTTTGCAGGATGAATCGCTACAAAAGATCGTCTTTGACAGTAAGGCATGGCTCGTGCGATTAACGCAAGAAGCTATTATCAAGAGCCCAGTGGATGGATTTTCGCGCGTCTTTGACACGCTTTTAGCCATGTACCTTACGCATGCTTCAGATGGTGAGCCTGCTTTATTCGATGTCGTTACGAGCATCGATACAACTTTTATGTTGCCTGAGCCACTACGAATTGCCCTCATCAAGGGTGGACCGCAACAGGTCTCTACGCTTGCGGCGTGTGCTACAGCGTTATATACATCTTGGAGAACTTTAGCGAAACAGCTTGAGGAACAACATCTAGGTACGTTATACGAAGACGTAGAGATTCCCTTAGCAATTGTACTTGCTGAACTTGAAGTCTACGGGGTTCGACTAGACACTGACCGATTGTCAGCGATCGGTAGTGAATTGATGGACAAAATCAAGACACTTACCAAGAAGATCTATACGCTAGCCGGATCTGAATTTAATATTAACTCGACAAAGCAGTTGGGTGAGGTGCTTTTTGAGAAAATGGGCTTGCCCCCAGTCAAAAAGACGAAAACCGGGTACTCAACAAGCGCCGATGTGCTTGAAAAATTAGCGCCGCAAAGCGAAATTGTCTCGTTTATTCTTGAATATCGACAGTTGGCCAAACTTCAATCCACCTATATCGAAGGGTTGTTACGCGTCGTGCGTATGCCAGAATCTCGGGTTCATACTTCATTTCACCAGGCGATGGCGGCGACGGGCAGACTATCAAGCGCTGAACCCAATCTGCAAAATATCCCGATTCGGATGGAAGAAGGCAGACGACTTCGTCAGGCGTTTGTACCGACGTATGATGATTGGCTGATTTTATCCGCAGACTATTCGCAAGTCGAATTGCGCATCTTGGCTCATTTGTGCCAGGATGAGGCCTTGATCGATGCCTTTTTGCGTGATATGGATATTCATACGCGCACCGCAAGCGATGTATTTGAGGTGCCGCCAGAAGAAGTGACGTCCTTGATGAGGCGCCAAGCCAAAGCAGTAAATTTCGGGATCATTTATGGCATTAGCGATTATGGATTATCGCAAAATCTCAATATCTCTCGCGCTCATGCAGGTGTCTTTATTCAAAATTACTTTGATAAGTTTCCTGGTGTTAAACGGTACATGGATCTATCTGTCGAACGCGCTAAAGAACTTGGCTATGCTGAGACGGTGATGGGACGAAGGCGTTATCTATCAACGATTCACAGCCGCAACTTTAATGAGCGAAGTTTTGCTGAGCGGACAGCCATGAATACCCCGATTCAAGGTACTGCAGCTGATATTATTAAAGTAGCTATGGTACGTCTTGGTGATGTACTAAGGACGACCGGTATGAAAAGTAAAATGTTGCTTCAAGTGCATGATGAACTGATCTTCGAATGCCCACAAGAAGAACTTGCCCAACTTAAGGAACTTGTACGGCAGGAAATGGAGGGTGCTGTCTCGCTAACCGTTCCCTTGAAGGTTGATATGCATGAAGGGCCGACATGGTATGAAGCGAAGTAATGATCAATCACTGGAAGGTGAGGTTCCTTGCCTGAATTACCCGAGGTAGAAACGGTGCGTCGCAGTCTTGAAGCACTCACGGTGGGCCGTGTGATCGATCATGTCGACGTTCGCCTTTTGCGCATCTTGCGGCAACCAGGTCTTGATGAGTTTGTGTCAAGATTGCAAGGCGCGCGTATCGAAGCAATATCGCGACGAGGCAAGTACCTCTTGTTTGACCTTGGTGATGATGTGCTTATCGCTCATCTGCGAATGGAGGGGCGCTTTGGGCTCTATGCCATTGATGACCCGATACTTTTGCATACGCACGTAATTTTCCACTTTAGGGATAACATGGATCTGCGATATCATGATGTTCGACAATTTGGTACGATGGATTTGTTAGTAAAAAGCGATATCGAAAAGTTTGCGCCGCTAAGCTCTTTAGGTCTGGAACCTTTAGATGCTAACTTTACGGCATCCTATCTTGAAGAAAAATTTCGGGCGAGGCGCGCACCCATCAAAGCTGTACTTCTTGATCAAGGTGTGGTGGCTGGCTTAGGTAATATCTATGTTGATGAAATCTTGTTTGCTGCACAGATTCATCCAGAGCGAATGGCAAATAAGCTGTCATTGAAAGATCTAACACGCATTGTAGATGCATGTGTCGAGATTATACAACATGCAATTCGCCTAGGCGGAAGCTCGATCAAATCGTATGTCAACGGATATGGGCAACCAGGTTCTTTTCAACACACTTTGCGCGTGTACGGCAGACAGGGGCAACCTTGCGTGCGTTGTGGTGACGCTATCCGTAAAGGGCGTGTGGCAGGCCGCGGAACCCATGTGTGCTTATCGTGTCAAAAGCCACCGCGAACAGCTAAAATTCGATGGGTGGCATCCACATGATCGTTGGACTCAGTGGTGGGATCGCTAGTGGGAAAAGTACGTTTAGTTCCTACTTGCAAGAGACAGGTTTGTATGTGATTGATGCTGATCATGTAGCACGCGATGTGGTGGCGCCAAACACCGAAGGTCTTGCACAGATCATCGATACGTTTGGTGCGGACTTTTTGTTGCCAGATGGACAGCTTGATCGGGCAAAACTTGGACAAGTCATCTTTTCGGATGCTGCCTTACGCGATACATTGAATCATATTGTCCACCCGTTAGTACGGGAATACATGTGGGGACAGGCTCGAGCATATGTAGAAGGTAGACCAGAACGAATTGTCGTGTTGGACATACCGCTACTTTTTGAGAGTGGCCTTCAGCAGTTAGCCGATGTGACGGTCCTTATCTATGCTACACGCGATCAGCAATTGCTACGACTCATGGCGCGTAACGCGATGACAAAAGATGAGGCCTTGCGTCGTATCCATGCACAGATGCCAATCGAGGACAAACGTAGACTGGCCGATTGGGTTGTATGCAACACGGGAGACACCCAGAATGCGCTGCGCGAAGCTAAAGATTTGCACGATCGGCTTGTCCAACTGGTACAACTTGGTGTGATGCCCGATGGTGGGTTTGATCGTGGCGTTGTGAGACGTGAGACAATTGACTGAAAGTTATTTTTTGTTAACAAAGAGGTGAGGTTTTGAGGCGGCGAAAATTATTTCTTATGCGCAGTAAAACTGTCCTCTCTGGCCTGCTTCTTATCGCGGTCGTGGCTTTGCTTTCTACGCCACAGTTTTTTCGTTTTGTCTATCCAGTCTACTTCTATGACGAGATTCAGCTGCAAGCGGTCAAAGTTGGGGTGAATCCGATGCTTGTTGCGGCCATCATTCGTGTGGAAAGCCATTTTCGCGAGGACGATGTCTCTCACGCAGGCGCGATCGGACTAATGCAACTCATGCCTGCAACGGCTCACTGGGTGGCCGTTCAAGCTGGTGAACGTAACTATACGCCATCGCGTCTGGCGGTTCCTTCGATCAATATTCGGTTAGGTTCCTTTTATATGGCTTATCTGATCAAACAATTTCATGGCAATTTACCCGAAGCAATTGCAGCCTATAATGCAGGGCCTAACCGCGTGCAACGATGGCTTTCGGCGGGTGTCTGGTCAGGTGATGAGGTTTCAGTCGAGGATATCCCTGTTCTCGAGACGCGTCATTTTGTGGCTCGTGTCTTGTACACATACGACATTTTCCAGCGCTTTTATTAGCATTATTTTTAATTGGCAATAAATACAATATCGAGTGTGCTGGCATTTTATTTTTACATGCTGTATAATACAAAATATCTTTCGGTAGAGTATACTTTGAGATATAGCCATTTACATGTCGGGGTGGCGGAATTGGCAGACGCGCACGTTTGAGGGGCGTGTCCCGTAAGGGGTGCGGGTTCAAGTCCCGCTCTCGACACCAGAAAAGTCTGGAATACCGCAGTATAGCAGGGTTTTTGGGCCTTTGGCTCAAAAACCCTGCTTCCATTTTATAGGGGAATTTTGCCTCAAATTTTGCGGGAACGTGTGGGCATACACGTCCGTAAAAGTGCGGGCAAATGTGGCCGAGTCCCCCACACGTCCGAAAAAGGAGACGTGTGGGTCATGGCGAAACGGAGAAAAAATACGATTGATTTTGTGGAAGAGGTGGCTGTGCCGGAAGAGCGGGTCATCTCCTTGGCGGATGCGAAGGTGCAGTTTTTGCGCGATATCCGAGGATTGGCGAAACAGACGCAACGCTGGCACAAGGAGAACCTGAATGCCCTGGAGAAAGTCCTAGGTATGCAGGGCGTGACGATTGAGGATTGCAGAAAACTCACCGTGTCGTTTCTGAAGGAGCATTTTGTATTCTACATGCTCGAAGAGCTTGGGCTGAAGGTGAACACCATCAATGGGCGGATTCGGTCGGTTCGGGGGCTCATTCAATTCCTGCATAGGGAAAGTTACCTGCCCCGCGATTACAGCGCCGATTTGCCGGTTCTTAAAGCAGAGAAAGTGATCATTCAGACGTTTTCCGAAGATGAAATTTCGCGATTGCTCCGTCAACCTGATCAGACCACCTTCACGGGTTTGCGCGATTACACGATGATGCTCTTGCTCCTTGAGACCGGAATTCGAATCAGCGAACTGGTTGGCATTCAAATGTCCGATGTTCATCTTCGTGACGGTAATGTTTTGATCCATGGCAAGGGATCAAAACAACGCTTGGTGCCCATTCAAAGCAAAATGCGACAAGTTTTGCAGAAATACATGCGGGAGCGCGGGAATGCTCTGACGGATGCACTGTTCGTGACCATCGATGAGGAACCGATTGCCATTGGGACCGTGCAGAAACTCGTCAAGCAATATGGAGAACAGGCGCGGATCGCAAATGTTCGTGTTTCGCCACATACCTTCAGACATACAATGGCGAAGTACTACATTCTGGCGGGCGGAGACATCTTTTCTCTGCAACGAATTCTCGGTCATAGCAGCATGGAAACGGTGCGGATCTACGTGGAGATGTTTTCGAATGACGTGAGCATGCAACACAGCAAGTTTAGCTTTGTTGAACATCGGCTGAGTTGAACGAGTTTACGGCCAATAGCTGATAGCACGGCCATCGGGCAGTCGCTGACTGTCACTCTTGACTTAGGAGGATGGATGAGATGGTAATACGAAGACATGAACGTCCCAACCCACTATTGAAGTATCTGGAAATCTATCGAAATTCCTCGAAACCGCAGTTGAAGTTAGGGCGCGAAGAGATAGAACACTTGGCTCGCCTACAGGCCGAATCTTTTTTGACTCATCCAGGAATGCGAAAAAAGATCAAGGAGGCCAAACAACAGACAATACGTCATGGCCACTGTTGATGCGTTGATGCGGTTGAACAAGTCGTGGGTTACTGCTCCTCCGATAAGCAGTAACCCACGACTTGCCTCATTTGAGTAAAAGCAACTTTCCTGCACATTTGCACCCGTTAACGACAGAACGACGGTAGCGGCTCAAACCCAGTTGCTGCACAGACCCGTTGAATATCTTTGATTGGAAACAGACTAGGTGGCTGTCCGACGAATGAAACACAAAGTAGGTGTGTATCGGTCGGCTGGCAATGGCCATGCGATAGCGTTGGGTTCAAATCTCACGGCCGGATATTCGCGGCCACGAAATTTGCAGTGGTACGCCGCCGCAGTCGCGTATTTCGAGTCAACCTTACCGGATAAAAGCTACATAAAATAGCGGTAATCATAGATTGCACCCTCGTATTGCGATAGAAGCCATCCTATCCTTGCGATTTGATTTGAGGACTCGATAGTACAGGGGAGTTTCGAATATAATCCAAAACTGTTCCAGTTCATTTTCGACAGCCCCAGAACTTCCGTGGCAATCTGCTCCATAGAGCCAGTTCCGGAATGTTTCACAATTTTCAAGGGTAATGGAATGGTCTTGCCGCCCTGAATATATCTGTAATTTGGATTCCGCACGGACGGAGCAATTCCGTGTGTATATATAAACATCGTTCGTTCATCCTGTGGGAAGCAAAGCCCTCTGTGAACAGGGAACCCGTCGGCGTCCGTCATATTTCGCGCCAACTCAAAGCACTTCAAATCATCTTCGTATGTAATTTCCAAAAGGTCAATGTCTTGAATGCCTGCCCCTGCCAAACTCTCTGTGAATCCCTTAATTTCATCCTGCCTAAACGGCGTCCTTTTGTGAATGACTACCCTCTTTGGCAGTTCTGTGAATGATTTATAAAACAACTCCCTAATATTCAAACCAAGCCTGTATGCTTCATCTTCCGAAAGATACGGGTTTTTCTTTCTGTCAAACGTTACTTCGTCAATCTTTGACAACTTGTATTTCATACCTTGTCCGTCGGCAGAATAAATGTGGCTACATCCAACTATGGTATTCGCCCTACTCGCAGTATGGTTCACACTATAGCCAATACCGGCAAATGCGGTATCCTTTTGGATGCCGGAAACAACCCAAGGAATGCGTCCTGACTTTACATATATCGCCAAAGAGAGTGCCCACATTATCTGGCAATACATATCGCTTTCAATTGTTTTTTCTCGAACAAACTGAGTAGCGATATTTTTCTGTGCTGCATACGCCTTTACGAAGTCGTGCAAATCATATTTTTCTTCTCCGGAAACATAGCCGGTTAGCGGTTCGTATTCCTTCGGTATGTATATCACAGCTACATCGATAGCTGTTGCGCCCAACTGGTCGAGTTTGTGACATATCGAATTGCCCAAGTTGACGGCAGTTCGATGCAAGTCAGAGGTGCTGCTTGTACTCAAATCAAGCCACTCCTTAGAGCCGGGCGCGGGAATATTCAACCCCGTCTTAAACGCATCGAAGAAACCGGGGAATGGAATTACGTAGTCAATATTATACTTTACGGTCTGTTTGCAATTTAGCTGGCTGAGAAAATCCCAAAACTGTTTACTGTGACCTGAAGGGCAAATCACGCCCAATGTAATGGATGCGCGTAGAATAGTTTCGTTCAGAGAATAATCAAATGGAGCATTCTTTGTTATGCCGCGCATAGGGTGAAAGTCGCTCGCCATATTTTTTTGCTGGGGATTATAAAAAGTCAGTTCAGGGTCACGGCACTCAATGCCCCTGAAAACAATCCTTTTATCAGATATCGCTTGAGGAAGCGTAATCGGCGTTTTGCTTCCGAAATTTACACCCAGTATGGCACTATTCGGGCGCACCTTGAAATCGAAGCCCGTTGACGAGTTAAGGGGCCAAGAAAGTGTCAGTCCGTTCTTGGTAATCAGACGAGTTACCCAAGCCCTGATATAACTGTTTACATTCAGATTTGGCTTACCATTATTGATTTCCGTGCTGAAAGCATCGGCAAACTGTTTCTTTTCGTCACGATTTAGAGTTTCACCGTCTTCATACGCATAATCAGGCGTTAGCGTGACATAGGAATATGTCTTGTCAAAAAATAGAGCAATTCTAATTCCCTTATAACCTACAATAGTTCGATCGCCTATGCGTCTCGAGAGTTTCTGGTTTGTGTCCCAAATTCGATTTTTGGAATATGAAAGTGAACTTGCTTGTCCAATCACAGATGTCAAGGCTCTGAGCAACATCTCTCTTAAAGAGCCGTTGCGGATGAATGATTCGCGTGTCAAGGGCGTCGTTGAAATGTTCCCTTTTATCTTGCCCGAACATACTCTCTGTATTTGTGCGTTTTCGCCCCAAGCATACACTAAGCCGTTTAATGGAACAGCGATAATGCCGTTGTTACCAAGCATCTTGCAATAATCCCACGGCTTCTCATTGCGATTGTATACCACCTCGAACTGGTAACAGCTTTTAGGGAATGTAACCGGAAAGACATTAGTGTCGGTAATCTTGTTAAGGGTTAGGGCTGGCAGGTCAAATGGGCTATGTGTTGTAGGTGTGGTGGCACCCAAATTGTGTTTTAGCGTATCTATGCGCTGTAGAAACTCTTTGTTTTCGCTCATACAGTGACGGGCTATCCCATACATTGTTTTGTCAAAGCCATCTGTAGGCACATAATATGCGATTCGCCCCGAGCGATTTATGCTGTCAAGCAAACCTTCTACAGGCGCGGCGGCATTCAAACCGTATCCGCACCAAAATAGTTTCCCCGTCCCTTTTGTTGTATAAGCCGTGGCCAAAGCGGTCATTAAGGATTTATCTCGACCGCTGTAACCTATGACTATCAAATCCCTGTTTGTCAACTCGTGAATAAGGGCGTTAACCATGGTGTCGTTCTGTGAGTCCAATTCTGTTGCGGTGTTTTTCAAAGACCCGTACTTGAAATCACCGTGCAGGGAGATGCAAAGTAATTCTCCCGCCACATCGCCACGATAGATGCGGTCGGCTGTATCAAGCGACACTTCGATCGGGTTTACGGTATACTGATGGGCGCACTTCACCATAAGGCTGTCAAAGTTCGTAGTCCATACACTCTTGAACAGACCGATCTCCGACAGCATTGCGATAAGATGATAGCCCAGACTTGGATTTTTCCCCGATACCAAATTTTGAAAATACTTGCGCCTATCATCTTCGATGGGAAATGCCGCTTCAGCGTAAAAGGAATACTCCTCATCTGCATCAAGAGCGGGATAAGCACGTTTCCCGTCCAGCCACCTTTGAATCGCAGTGCGAACGCTGTCAACCTTAACATTGTTATAGGCTTCTACGATAGCTGTGTTTTGTGAGAGAAAAATCTCACGTTTCCAATCCCAAATACAATCGCTTGCCGACGGAATTCCAGACTCAACAGACGCCCCTGCACCCAAGAGAAGCGAGTGCGGAGTATCTTTATTCTGCTTCAATGAGCGCAGAAATTCGTCGAACTTTAGAGTCTGCATTCCATTCCCCTTACCGATCGTTTTAACATTAACATAGTTTTGTTGAGGTCTACCTTCGATTGCTCGACCTCAAATAAGCAACTATTTCAAATTTCACTAGATATGCTATGGGATATGCCCGTTTGTTCAATTAAGTCCATGCCATCAGCATGTGTTGGATGCCCCTATCTTTTAATCGTCTACTCTCTCCAACAAATCTCCCGGCTGGCAGTCCAATGCCTTGCAAATCTTATCGAGTACATCCAAATCGATGCGTTGCGCTTTTTCATTGTAAATTGCATTGACGCTATTGGGCCTAACGTCGGCCATTTCCGCTAATCGACGTTGGGTTATTCGTCGTTCACCAAGCATTTTGCTCAGATGTATCTTAATCAAGAGATCACCGCCAAAATAAGTTGAAAATAAAACGCAAATAGTATTGACTGTATCGCATATGCGATTTATAATGTGTTTAAACGTGATGATGACTGTGATACTTATACATTGTACCTTGAATCATCTCACGAACACAATATCGAGAGGAGCCCTCATTGTGGACGAAAATAATAAGATTGAGGATTGGGAATTAATGTTTCGTCAACGGGCGAACAGTTCGCCACAGGATGTCTCACTGGAGTACGCAGTAGCTCTTACGATCACACTGTTCAAGTTCCGCGACCTTATGAAAGAACTGCCAGAGGAGTTCCGGGACGGCTTCGCGGAAGTCGATGATGATTATAACGATCTTGTCAGCGAAGCGAGTAAAGCATTTTATAGGTTAGGTTGGTTCGATGCGTTGCAACATCTTCAGTCATCTGACAAAGGAGATCGGTAAGCATGGCTATCGCAATCAACGAAGTATTATCACCTTGGCTGGATCGCGATTACACAGAAGTGGACTTCGAGCGGGTTACCGCTCGCTTCCCCCTTCCTGAAATACGTAGGGCGGAAAGTCCGATCAGCATCGAGGATCTACAAATTGGTGATAAGGTTGAATATTTGGGTACGTCCGTCAAAGTGATTTGTCGGGCCAAAACACGATTTGGTCAGCCCTTTCTCCTGCTTGATCTGGAGGACGAGACCGATCATATGCAAGGTGTCATGTGGGGGACCGATGAATCGTACCTCAACACGTTGGTCGAAAAGATTGGTAAGGGCAAGGAAGCGGTTGCCAGTGGTTTCGTTCAGGAGTATCCATCAGCATCCGGCAAGTTGCAAATGGTCGTCAACTCGCTTGATTTTGCGGACATTCGCGTGATCATTCCGGATTCTCACGTTTTGGGATTAAGCCATACGGTCATGCAGACGATGCTCATGATCGAATCTCTGCCTGAACCTTATAAGGACCTGGCATTGGGTGGTCTTGAATTACATTGGGACTCACTAATCAGTGCCGTCGACCCTGAAAGTAAGCGACACAAATACAGCGCGGGGATTCTGACTCATCTGCGTTGGGTACTGAAAGCCTTGACTTATTTGTACGGGAAAGCGTCCAACCCCGTAAACGCGATGC
>DAHWJX010000041.1:0-3677 GCA_027343965.1 Caryophanales bacterium
AGAATCTTCCACGGTAAACTTTTTCGGATCCCATGGTCCCCAAGCATTTGCTGCATTTTCCTTTTGACCAAGTTTATGATAGGTCGTACCAAGTACCACTTTCGGACGATAGTTATTCATCGTCCATAACGTCAAGTCAAGAGCATGCGTGCCGATGTCGATCAAGGGCCCTCCGCCTTGCTGTTCCTCGTCTAAAAACACACCCCATGTCGGAACGGCACGCCGACGAATAGCATGTGCTTTAGCGAGGTAGATATCCCCGAGTTGACCATCCTGACAGGCGAGATTAAGAAACTGCGAATCGGGACGGAAGCGATTTTGATAACCAATCGTTAACTTGCGGCCAGTTCGTTTCGCCGCTTCTACCATCAGCTTGGCTTCTGCCGACGTTTTTGCCATCGGTTTTTCACACATCACATCTTTGCCTGCTTCTAGTGCTGCAATCGTAAGTTCTGCATGACTTGAATTCGGTGTGCAGACGTGCACGACACGAATCGATGAATCTTCCAAAAGATCATGATAATTCGTATACACTTTGGCGTCTGCTGATCCGTATTTTTTCGCTGCTTCTTGAGAACGGTCTTCAATCAAATCGCAAAAGCCTACAATCTCTACGATATCTTGCTTAAAAAGAGCTGGCAGGTGTTTGCCATTGGCAATACCGCCGCATCCAATAATGCCTACACGCACTTTTTCTTGAGCCAAAAATCATTTCTCCCTTCAAGTCTGTTAGCGCTCTCATCGATTATAACATATCTAATAGAATCGTACTTGTTGATAGTTTTCAAGTATTCGACGCAGTTCATACATGGCAACAGGTTTTTCAATAAAATCATTTGCCCCCACTTGGTACGCATCGTTTTTTGTGATTGGATCTGCATCAATAGAACACATCACTCGATATAGGTCAGGCAAAGCCGTCGCAAGAGCTGCACATAGTTCAAGTCCATTTCCTTGCCTGAGATGGATATCGATGAACACGATATTGACGTCGCTATGATGACTCAGCAGGCAAGTCCATGCATCCGTGATAGTCCTCGCTTGAAAAACGGCATCGACGACTGGAATGAATTTCAATTGTGCCTTTAAAACATCCAATGTTTCCATGGAATCATCGACGAGCAAAACTCGCACTTTTGTCATCGCCTCGAATGTTGACGTTTCTTTCTGGTTGATCATTGTACGTGCGATGTCCCCCTACTTCAAGTAAGGTGTGAGGGTGGCGTAGACCAATGCTAGCCCATCCACTTGAATTAGACACCTTGATACTGGTTTCAGTGCCTGTTACACACCCGGTCTCCGCTATATGTAGACTCTGTTTGGCAATCACGAAGCCACCGCGCACATAACCTTTTATCCTTATGTGATCGCCACTTTCTAGTGAGCTTGAGGTAACACCAACCCCGGTAACTTGTACAGATCCACTTGCTCGAATGACAGAGGCCATGCAACTTCCCACACGTACATTCGCTTGCTCTGTCTCCATCCAGAGTTGCAATCTAGCATGGAGACCATAAAAGCGTTCTATCGTTTGTTTGATTAAAACGCGATCGAGATTCACTGAAGCCACTAACCAAGCGTCCTGTACAAATACAATCAAATCAGCAATCGCCTTTTTGGAGAAGAGATCGGTAGCCCGAAATTCGGCAAAGCGATTAAGGTCAGTTATGAATGTCGCATGACACGCCTGTAAAAGAATTTTTTGTAGCCAGGGATTTGCTGACTCATCGTCTGAAGCAAAAATGTGCTCGTAGTTATCTTGTAATTGTCGAATACCTAAGATAACATCCTTCATGACAGATTCGACATCATGATAAAGCGCATAAAGAGACCCCGCGCTAAGTGACGAGCCGACCACGTCACCTTCAACAAATATCCCATGATCTGCTTTTAGGACTGCATCGGTTACACCGCCGTGTACAATAATTTTTCCCGCTACTTCCATATGACATCCTGATAACACCGATCCTTTAATCACCACATCGCCAGGGAACGTCAAGTCTCCCTCAGGAGGCGCTAGATTAGATGAAAACACGAGTTGGCTGACCACATCGATAAAATGATCAGTCATCACAAGGCGTCCTTTGCGAATGGCCATCAATCTACCGTTTTGAACTTGCACACCACCGCCGATGGAAATCTGTCGTCCTGCATTTTGTTGTGATTCATCGACATCGTCGATGATCACAGCACCTGTATCAAGCCATTGATCAGGCATGTACAGGGCACGATGACCATGTTCAATCCAGATGTTGTGTTCAAAATCATTAGCAAAGATACCTTTTGCAGATGCTGCCCATAAAACTGTGCGTTCTTGCGCTTGCGATGGTGGTTCACACAACGCTTGTAAAGCTTGCTCATCGACTTGTCCATGAAATCCTCTCTGTAAGAGGACAGAGCGTAGTTGTTCAACAGTATAAGTGGGCGGTTCAATAACCTTGCAAACATACGCTAGATGCATCTCTTCTTTGGGAGGACTATCGATCAATTGGCACTCGAAACCGGACTCGGCGACAATCTTCATGGCAACTCGCATCTCATCATCGGATGCAGTGGTATAAATCTCACAGCGAGGTTCCTGCTTTGCGCGCCAGAGTTCAATATTCTCGTCCCCTGTCAGCGTTGTTCTCCCGACTACCCGTATACCATCGACGTGAACTGACAAATGCGTACAAAAAGGGATGTGAAGTACACCGCCGCACGTCGAATCGACAAAAATTTTATTATTTGTAACATGAATCGTGTCAAGTGCCCCCCAAAAACCCAATTCCCCTTACTATGTCATTCGACATCGGTACTGTAAATCCCTACAAATACATATTGACCTTTTACCATAAAAAACAAATAATAAAACTAATCGCAAAACTGTCGAAAGGCAGTGACGCAAAGTTTCGGACCTACGGTGTGTGTCCTAAAGAGACTCCACTACGGTTGCCGAGCCGCCGGATAACCCAACCGTCAAAGGGAGTGTGGTCATCATGACCCGATTTTTTACCCGTTTGGGCATTTCGCTCATCAGCCTTTCCCTGTTTGTCACGGCACCCGCTTTTGCTAATGTTGTGCGAACCTCATATCAGACAACCGCAAGGCCTGTCGCTGCCTATTCGAATTCTGGCAGCGAGCAGGCCTTAATTGTTCGTTCAGCAACAGGCACAAGCAATAAATTTTCCCATGATGGGTACCGCATTATATGGTAATGTCTAGATAGCTGGAGTGAGGCGCACTGGTGCGCCTCCTCTTATTTACTGATTTGACTAGCCTAGGGGATGTTAACATGAACGATAACAACTTGCCTATTCATGATCATACCGACCAAGGTATCAAACTCATGGAAGAAGAACGTCGTCAGCTTGCCCATGACCTAAGTGAGGGACCTGCGCGAGCTTTAACAGATATAAGTTTGCATCTTGATACGATATTGCAATTGTTTCATACCAATCCCGATCTGGCCAAACACGAGTTACGCCGCATGAATAGTCGCCTCGTGGCGACCGTCAATGATATCCACGGCTTGGTTCACGATTTGTTACCGATGGCAATCGATGATATTGGCTTGCCACGTGCGTTAACCGTTCTCTGTCATCGTTTGGCACGCGCTTGGAAAATCAGCATCGATGTAAGTGAGCCCATAAAAGACAAGATTCGCATTTCGCCCGCCAAACAAGTTGCCCTCTATC
>DAHWJX010000044.1:0-3299 GCA_027343965.1 Caryophanales bacterium
CAAGGGCTTGGCGAACCTGGTTTAAAAATGTTGAAAGCAACAGGGCAACGTTATGGTTTTGCTACTATTTCAGAGATAGTTGATCCTAAAGATGTGGAAATGGCGTCGCAATATATTGATGTGATTCAAGTCGGTGCGAGAAACATGCAGAATTTCGAGTTATTAAAAGCGGTAGGCTCAGTTCGCATTCCGGTTTTACTAAAGCGCGGGTTGTCTGCAACTATCGAAGAATTGATCTACGCAGCGGAGTACATCGCATCGCGCGGCAATACACAAATCATTTTGTGTGAGCGTGGCATTCGCACCTATGAAAAAGCAACGCGTAACACGTTAGACATTTCTGCCGTGCCGATCTTGAAGCAAGAAACTCATTTGCCTGTTTTGGTGGACGTAACACATTCGACAGGTCGTAAAGATATTATGACACCCGTTGCCAAAGCTGCTTTAGCTGTTGGTGCCGATGGTGTCATGTTAGAAGTGCATCCAGAACCTGCGGTTGCGTTATCGGATGCTAAACAACAGATGAATTTTAGTGAATTTGATGCATTTATGGGTTCTCTACGTGAAGGTGGATTTATTCCATCCTTGGATCCTGTAGTCAAATAAATACGCTGTAGGTAGACGTGTATATGAAAGAGATCAAAGTGAATTATTGACTTTGATCTCTTTTACATTAGTTAGGGAAACCGATACAATTTCTTTACGATTTCTTTACACCAGCCTGCTAGAGTAAAAGTAAGCAATCTAAGCGGGGAGGAACTACGGTGAATCAGCAGGCGGTGGCTACACTTGAGCCGATTGAAACACGCCGCAGAAGTGAAAGCATTAGGTCACACAGCATACCCGTCGCACAAGGTATACAAAGTATGGAGAAAATTGAGATAGCTGTTCGAGTTCAAGGATTAGATGCGTTTTTTGGAAAAAAACAAGTGTTGCGTGATGTTTCTATAGAAATAAAAACGAATGAAATTACCGCCTTAATAGGACCATCTGGATGTGGCAAGACAACGTTTTTGCGAACCTTAAATCGTATGAGTGATATGGTTCCTACTTTTCGTCGAAATGGCACAATTAATGTTCTTGGCGAAGACATTGGTGTCGTGAAAGATGTTGAGGGATATCGTCGATCAGTCGGTATGCTTTTTCAGCGTCCCAATCCATTTCCCATGTCGATTTTAGATAATTTAACATTAGCCCTTAAGTTATTTGGTCTAAAAAAAAGCGAACGCCTTGAGGTTGCTGAAGAAAAGTTATCGGAAGTTGGCTTGTGGGATGATTTGAAAGATCGTCTTAATCAATCTCCTGCGGCTCTCTCAGGTGGACAACAACAACGTCTTTGTTTGGCAAGAGCACTTGCTGTCGAACCAAAAGTTCTACTATTAGATGAACCAGCATCGGCGCTTGATCCAAAATCAACGCGGTTGTTAGAAGATCTTTTTGTTCGTTTATCGGAACGCATGACACTGGTCATTGTCACGCATAATCTAGCACAGGCTAGACGCATTGCTAAGCGAACTGCGTTTATGCAGGCTGGAGAGCTCGTTGAATTTGGTTTAACAGATGATATTTTTCATCAGCCAGATGATGAACGAACGCGAGTCTATGTGGAAGAACAAAGCGGTTGAAGCTCAGTAAGGTGCGGCACGGGAGGGGGTAATCCTCCGTATCGTGTCGCTTTTTTTGTTCGTTATAAAGACAAGCCATCTTAACTTCATCTTTACATTTGCATTACATGACGAACATATTGTGACCATAAGACCTTTACTTTTATCTCGTATTCTATTCTATGTAAACGATGAAGATTCACACACCACATATCATGGGGGTTTGTTCATTGAATAAGGCATCAAAAGGCAGTATGGTAGCCATTGCGGCAGCGCTTCTCGTTAGTTATGCAGGGTATGCTAGTTTACAGAACCATGCGCCATCGGCCTCGGCTGCCGCTCATCGAGTAGCAAAAAAACATGTAGCGCCAGGAGCTGTTCATTTACAAGAGACAGGTTCAACACTTTTGTTCCCACTTTTCCAATCATGGGTTCCTGCTTATAAAAAAGTCGCTTCAAATGTCTTTATCACACCGGCTGGTACAGGTAGCGGAGTGGGCATTCAAGATGCTTCTTCTGGTGCAGTGCAGATCGGCGCTTCGGATGCCTTTATGAATAACGGTCAATTGGCAAGTGCACCTGGCATTTTAAACATTCCACTTGCAATCTCAGCTCAGCAGATCATGTACAATGTGCCTGGACTGAAAAAGACAGTTCATTTGCACCTGACAGGTAATGTAATTGCGCAAATGTTTCTAGGCAATATCAAATATTGGAATGCTCCACAGATTCAAGCTCTCAATAAGGGTATCAAATTACCGCATCGTGCTATTGTTCCTGTACACCGCCAAGATGGTAGTGGGGACACGTTTTTATTCACACAATTCATGACAGATACAAACGCCACGTGGGCGAAAAATGTGCAGTTCGGTACATCGGTCAACTGGCCGCAAGTGACCAGTGCTCTTGGTGCCGTCGGCAATAATGGCGTGGTGCAATTAGCATCTCAAACTCCCGGTAGTATCGCTTATGTTGGTATTAGCTGGTTAAATAATGCATTACATCAAGGCCTTGGTGAAGTAGAACTACAAAACAAGGCGGGTAAGTTTGTGTTACCGACAGCGGCGACCATCAAAGCAGCAGCTAATATGATGATCAGCCACACGCCGAAGGATGAGCGTATTTCCCTGATTTATGCACCAGGAGCGAAATCTTATCCGATCATCAATTATGAATATGCAATTGTCAATAAAAAACAAGCGAATCCAGCAACGGCAACTGCTGTGAAAAACTTACTTTTATGGGCAATCAGTGTAAAGGGCGGCAACAAGCCTGTGTTTATGAATAAAGTGCATTTCTTGCCGCTACCGGCATCGATCGCTCCACTAAGTCGTGCACAAATCAATCAAATTAAAGGATAAGGGAGATTTGCGGTGAAATTTTCATCAGCATTCTCGAAGTTGTTTAAAGTGACCACCGGTATTGCTGCCGGTGGTCCGTTGCTGATCGTTGTCGTGATTATTGTCGCTTTAGTGATTGATTCTATTCCTGCGTTACGTTATCAAGGATGGTCATTTTTTACCGGCACTTCTTGGAATATGGGTAATGCTTATGCTAGCACCTTGTCTATCCATGGTGGCGAAAAGGCAGCATTTGGTGCCTCTTTTGGTATTCTTCCGTTTATCGTGGGTACACTATCTACCTCATTGATCGCGTTAATGATTGCGATTCCTGTTGCTGTTTTAACTGCACTTA
>DAHWJX010000048.1:0-7325 GCA_027343965.1 Caryophanales bacterium
TTACTTGTCCCTCCCCTATAACCCCCTTGTCGCCCCGATGCATTACCTCCGACTTCGAGATTTAGGAAACTTTAACTTCGGTTAGTTCACCCTTCTCCTTGTCCATTAATAATCCGTGAACTGTAAAACCAGATGGCAGCAGTGGATGTTCCCGCAGCAACTTCACACTTTTTTGTACACTCTCAGTTACCGTTTTGCTTCCTTGTAGCCATTCATCAAGAGTGACACCCGGGAACTCCGGCATACAACGAGTAAAGAGGAAATCAACGGTTTTGGCCTTTTCTGGTATCCCATCTTGTTCATATAGTTTGGCTCGTACATCGCGGCGTTGGTCATCTGTTGTACCAACCACGACCACTTCCTCAACATTACCTTGATATATTGCCAAGATGATGGCACGCATAAGGTCGCCAAACGGTTGGGCGATTTCGGGTCCATAAACTTGTAAAGTCATCATGTTTTCTATATTGATGTTGGTCATCTGTTGTAGTAGCTGCGGTAATTCTTGATCCACCCCGGTCAAAAACAGGACTTTTGCGTTTTTATTGAAGTTCATAACGCAATACCTCCTCTTAATTGTGTTTACCCTCTGCATCTATGAAAAAGTGCTCCCTAAATCCTTTGAAAGTCGAAATACCATGACCCGCTCCCCAGTACACGTGCTGATATCTGTATGGAAGCTGACGACATCCAGACAAGTGGTGTTGAGAATTATCTCCTTTAAATCCTCGACACCTGATTCCACCAAACTAGTCCGAGTTTTTTTTATTGAAAGCAAACCCTCTTTATCCTGACAAAGCGAATATTCGGCAGGGGTTAAGATGCCGCGTAAGGTGACAATAATCATATCCCGTAAAATATCTGATTTAACATTGAGAGAGCCACGCCCAAGATAATCCTTCTCCCATTGCGTTAAAGCCCTGCTGATTTCAGACTCGGTTGCACCTTTTGATTTAGTCATGATTTCCCTCCTTTATGACGTTCCAGTGCCCCTTTGAATCGATGGTTGCAAGGCGAATCCATCCATTTTGTACCTTTTGGTGGAATGCGAGATCGTGCTCCATCAAGCGCTCTACATATTCATCTGGTGCTTCGATGACCACCAGCAACCGCAGGGGTGCATGATAGAACGCTCCATCAGATTTCATAACAGACTGCCAAGGGAGCCCAGTTAACAAATCACTTGCGTTCCCTTGCATGACACCAAAACCAGCCGTCACTGTCTGCGTGGCTTTATTCCCGCTGCCATAATAATGAGGTGCGACGGTCGACGCATAATACTGTAGGTTTACCCACTGAGCGACTGTCGCCGGGCCCGCGATGATGCTTGAAAGTAGAGTACCATCATAATCATCGTGCCAGTCATAGGAATGCAAAAAGACTCTCCCGTCCAAGTTGCAGTCCTTGGTAAGTCGGCGGGTGCCTATGATAAATGCAGCGTTACGCGCTAGCCCCCATTCCGGGCGCACCTCACTCCAATCTTCAGCAAGGCGTTGCATCTCGGTATTCGGGTTGTTGAAATGAAAGCCAAGATTGGGCAACCGAGATAATTGCTCTGCGTTGACGCGTTCACTAACCTTTGACAACGCCTCACAAATGCGACCAAACGCCGCTTGTGCTCCTTCTGATAGTTCAGGAACATACAGCCAACGTAATTGATTGAACGTTGTGATATGCTCGGCGGCTGCAAACATCGTGTCCTCCGGGATTTTAATCCCTTCAGTTTCAAGAGCTTCTCTCACTCGTGCCTGGTTACACAACGTTGCCAATACCCGCGCATTGAACCCGCCTGACGCTCCGCCGCAAGCGCCACAGTCTAACGCAGCGGCATACGGGTTGTTGGTGCTACGACTGCCATGCCCACAAATGATAACTAAAGGCGCAAAGTCCTCAGTTAACCCCATCATTTTGAGCAATTGACTTACATACTGCACTTTCTCTTCTTCAGAAAAACCAACTGGCAACCCCGCCTTCATTTGCAAGTAATCCAGCGAAAGTTCCGTCGAGGGTTTTTGCAACCACTTACTTTGTAGCTGTCTAAAGATGCGACCGGCTCTACGCGGGAAAAAGCTACGCGCCAGCATCTGCAGGCTAAGCCATGGGCCGCTTACCTCTGGCAACAATAAGCTGGTCAGCATGTTTTGTTTCATCGTTCGAAACGTATGCGTTACGGAATTTGCTGCCTGTCGGCGTTGCTGATATGATTCGAAATCAGTCTTGGAAGCAAATTCATTTATTTTGTGTTTCGGTTTGAGCATCACCGGTAAGGACGCGTGACTGTGTTTACTGCCGAGTTCACACGTCTCAATTGGCAATCCAAAAAAACCAGCAACGCCAAACGTCTCAAAAGGACCTGCTTTTTCAAGTGCTCGACGAAAAGGCTCTGAACGTGTATCAATACAAAATGCCAATTGTGCCGACACAGGCTTTTCCACATGGGATATAGGCTTTTTCGATATGATCATTTTTTTCAATCGTTCTTCGTATGTTTGTTCCCAAGCTTCCAGCCAAAGGCGTCTACGGAGTAAGTCATCAAAACGATAGGCGAGCGTCAGGTGTGCCCTTTGTTGCGTAGCCGATAATTGTGACCAATCTTCAATCGGTAAATCACCCCAATGAACCCACGCTGCAATCAGTCGAATAAGAAGCGCTTGTTCTTCGGATGGTTGTTCAGGTAAGGGCAAGTAAGATTGAACCAAAGCCCATTCCATAGAAATCCGAACTGCCAAATACTCAGTTAACAGTGAATTTTCTTGATATGTTTGTTGCGAGCGCCATAGCATCATTCCTGCCCAACCCGGCAAGGCAAGTAAATGCGCCTCAAGATAGTTCTGTATCTGAGACGGAGGGATTTCAAGCGCTGATAATGCTTCCTTCAAAGCACTTGTCGCTTCTTTCGGACAATTTTTCAAGAGTTGACGTTGCGACCGGTTAAGTGCCGGGTCGTATTGCACAAGACGGTGCCAAGCCCGATAGAAACTTTCCTGGCGATTTGGTAGTGACCAAGCTGCATGGGACCCATCTAAGAACAACTTGCAGCACTTAATCACGTGGCGATTAAGGTCTTCTTCCACTTTTATGCCGCTCTGCCGCTGAGGACGGAAACTCAATGTTTGCACAGGGGGTGTCTTAATAACTGGCAAAGTGAGACTACTCAGTTTCTTTGCCCAACCCCCTAACTCCGTTGCTGCCAATAGATTGGCGGGCAGGTCATCCAACTGAAGTGCAGCTCGACAGAATCGTTCTGCAACATCACGTGGCAATTTTAGAGGCTGCGAATCAAGCCAATGTTGTAGCCCTTTTTCGAGCAACGTTGGATCAATTTCGCCTCGATTCTTCGCATCCTGCAGTAATAGAGCACTCGGATATATATCCACGTCACGAAGGTCTTTGAGCCAACGTGCAATTTGTTCAAACGACTGCTCTTCAAGGCCCGTCCAAGGACTACGTGCCGCAAAAGATGCAATAGGTCCGAGCGGTGCAATGACTCGGCTGGCGGAACTCACCCAATCATTAATGCCATTGGTCGAAACAAGGTTTAGAACATCAGGTACTGACATACCCTGTTGTAAACCGTGTCGATCTGGAAATATTAACGTTCCATCCATCGTGTTTTACCTCCTTGCGAGTACGGCATAGCTGTAAGATACTTTGGGTGGCTTTCGATCGAGTCGTGATAGGGTTCGCCCAAATGTACGAGCCAAAGATACACGACAGCAGAGAAAGTAGAAGATGGATGGCGAGATAACCACGCACCAGTCACACTGCTGGTCAATAAGATGAATAAAACCAAAATAATGGATGATGTATGCGGTTGGACTCCTTGCGAAACGGTTCCGTGCAACAGTACATAGAAAGCGGCAAGAATAATGCTGAACACGATTAACGCTCCTGCTAATAGGGTAAACCCCACAGTTCGCCCAATACGCCCTACACCTGAAGTCACAAGATGTGACCAAGCAAACGACACAGACCATCCTAGGAGTAGAGCACTAATCATATCGTAACCTCTGCCTTTAACAATGAACCAAAACCCAATCCCCACGAAAAGACCTAAGATGATCCCTGCAGTTCTCCATAAAAATGATGTTTGTGTGGTTGTTGCCCGAACTGCTTGTTCGTTGTGATGTACCGCAGAGCCAGCTTGTAAGAAAAGGGCGGATTTGAATAGCCCATGCAACACGGCGTGAATGATGGCTGCCAAATAAGCACCTAATGAACATTGAATCAGCATGAACCCCATCTGTGCGATTGTTGATCCCACTAATTGGCGTTTGTAATCCACTTGAACCAAAATAGTTCCGGTCCCAAGCAATACTGAAATACCAGAGAGCACAATTAAAACGATTGGTGCTAAATCGCCACTAAAAATGGGAGCGAACCGCGCCAGAATAATTCCACCCGCGTTCACAACACCCGCATGCATCACTGCTGACACTGGTGTTGGAGCGACAACCGAGTCCAATAACCAGCGTTGGAAAGGATATTGCGCTGCTGGAATTGCCACCGCGATCACCAATAACAGGGCTATGCCAGTCCTCTCCCACGAGCTCAGTTGCACCAGACTGCCTTGGGTAAGCGTAAGTGAAAACTGCCAGTGTCCCGTCATCAACGCAAGCCAGGTTATCGCTAACAACAAAATAATCCAACTAAGCGCAAACAGTCGGCCAGCACGGACAGCCGCACTTTTAGCTACTCGCCAATCTCGATTCAACCTTATGAGCAATGTCAGCCCAAGCAGTGTAGCTCCCCAACACACAAGCAGAAGGCGGAGATCATTGCTTAACCAAGCGAGTGAAGCGGAACCCGTCGTGAGCGTCAAAAGCGCAAAATATCCCCGATAATTTCGATCACCAAGTAGTTGTCGGACGGAATAGCGTTGTACAACCAAACCGATCGTAAGGACAAACAACGTTGCCAACCAAGCTAAGGGATCAAGGCGCCACGGACCAAAAATAACTTTCGTGCTATTCGTGACTAAATTCAATAGTGCAATCAACGGAGGCAGCCCGCATATACGAACGTGAATACGAACAAAATTCAAGGGAACACGTGGATGCAATATAACCATGGCGCTTAACGCCAACATCGCAAGGGATAAAAAAAATATTGTCGGCAATGATAACAATTTCAGCGTGACTAACATCCTGCACCCCCTGTTAAAACCGACATCAAAATTATTCTTAAATCGATAATCACAAAAATGGGCGGGTTTTGTCCTTTCTCAATGAGTATTTTTCCAACAAAAAAACCGACAAGTTCAAAAAGCAATGGTCTTTTCGTGGCCATTACATTCCGAAAATTGTCGGTTTACTATCAACTAACCAAATAGGTTTTTTGAAAAGTCTACCTAGATAAATTCAATTCAATTTTTCTTATGCTATTTTACTCGTTATCCGGCATGCCGTCAAGTTCTCGGTTTGGAGGGCATTCTATAAACCCCATCTTGCTACCCATTGCCGAAATAATCACCAAAAAACCGCCGTGATGTTTGGAATACACGACTGTCGCGCCTGTAGTCTAATTATACATAATGAGTGGAGTTTATATATGGTGCATATTTGCAATAAGGGCTCTGCCAGTTATAAAAGACGAGAAGTTCTTCCTTGGCAAGGGCCTCTTCCTTGCGTTTGTACGAGAGCTTCTCATCAGTGAACTCCACTGCAAGAAACGCTTGTACACCTTTTTATGTGAGGATGTCACTGACCTTGAGCATCACAGACTGTGTGCTTGTTTTCCGACCTCGGTGGGGTTTGTCCAACCATGCCTGGTATTCTGTCAATGCGTTCTCTGCTTCCTCTAACGCGGACACACGGAAGGCTTCATCATCTGCCTTTGCCTTGAGGGGATTGTGGCAGAGAATATAGCGGGCATCTTGGCCCTCTTCATCGTCCTCTACAGCAGGGGCAGGCACCTCGAGGTAGCTGAGGTTACCACGCAGTTAGCTGTAAGCTGAGATGTCGTTGTATTGTATTTGATAAATTCGTTTTGAGATCTGCTCGATGCGCATGAGGTGATCCATATACTGAACCAGCATCAAAAACGACACCTCCTTTCCTCCGTTCCTCCGCAACCAAGCCCCTCCTGTCGCAACTCTCGTTTGTTTCATAATCCCTGCCGTTGGGATGCTATTTCTTGGGCAATTTTACACTGTCAGCGTCCGCCACCACCGTACTATGCAACAAAGACCGCCCTTCCTTTTTACTCAGAAGGCGGTCTTTGTTGTTCACTTTATTGCTATAATGCGTTTTTGGTGCGACTGATAGGAATCGAACCTATGACCCCCACCGTGTCAGTTGAGCATGTCCCCGTCCCGTCAATCTTAACCCCCACAAGCCTTGCCACACAAGCACAGAGAGTAATTGTGAGAATATGGTTCGCCATGTTTTAATAAATTTGAGGGGCCCAATCCGCAGCCAGAAACTGGTTGCCAGGGCCTATTTTTAGTGGTCTCAGATGATTTTTCTCCAATCCCCTGAGACCAATCATTCGTCACAAATTCCACTTTGGGAGGGGTCCACTTGAGCACGAGTAGTATGCAACCACCGCAAGATAGTTTCCGAAAAAGGGCCAGAGCCAATGTGACTCGCTTACCTGTCACCCAGGCAACGGCCCCAGCCGAGAATCGAACCAAGTTCCTGGATGACTGGGAGTTGGGGACTCTTTGGTTTGTCAGCAATGCTCGCCGTGAGGGGCACACCCCACGCTCCCAGCAAGCCAGAGAGGAACGGCTGCGGGCATTTGCCAAGTTTGCTGGCGGATCGCCCGAAGATGTCAGCGCAGATACGGTGAAACGATACGTGGATGACTGCTTGGCCCGGAATCGATCACACTTCGCACCTTCTTCAATGAACTGGCCGCCGAAGGCTTTATTTCGGCCGGGTTTAATCCGGCGCAATCGGTCAAGAAACTGAAAGAACCTATCAACACCGTCGTGCCACTCGGTCCCCGCGAGGTGCAGGCCCTGTTGTCAGTCTTCGACCTCACTAGCTGGCCCGAAATCCGTGACTACACCATCTTCTGCTTGATGTTGGAGACCGGACTTCGCACAACCGAATGCATCTCGGCCCGGGTGCAAGACCTCAATTTGCTGGACGGCGCGTTGTTTGTCCCACCAGAACACGCCAAGGGACGCAAAGCAAGGTCTGTGTACTTTGGTGAACGAATGGCCGGAATCCTGCAGGACTGGTTGGATAAACGTGGTGTGGACTGCGAATGCCTATTCCCTTCCGTGTACCTGGACCTTAGTGGTGATTACCGGCCTCTCACACGAAAGGCGTTCGAGAAACGATTAGCGAGATACAGCAAACGATCCGGTGTTCCCG
>DAHWJX010000068.1:0-20317 GCA_027343965.1 Caryophanales bacterium
TACTTTACAGATCCAAGTACATTTGATATTCAAGAGGATGAGGACGCAACGAAAGAGGTTGCACTTCATTTGTCCGCTTAAAGTTAATCCACGTATCGATGAAGTCTTGATCAAAAACTCCACCTTCAAGTAAAAACTCATGATCATTTTCAAGGGCGACGAGCACTTCATCCAAGGAACCAGGAACACTACGAATGTTTTTCTTCTCTTCATCAGACAATTCATAGATGTTCTTGTCGATAGGTCCATACCCTTGAGCTGTTGGATCGATACCTTTACGAATACCATCAAGCCCAGCTAATAGCATAGCCGCAAAAGCCAGATAAGGGTTCGCCGTGCAATCTGGTGTACGGAACTCAATTCGAGCTGTTTTAGGTGTGATGGCCGCTACAGGTACACGGACAGCAGCGCTACGATTACCTTTTGAGAAGACCAGATTGACCGGGGCTTCAAATCCAGGAACCAAACGTTTAAATGAATTCGTACTCGGTGTTGCAAAAGCCAAAAGTGCTGGAGCATGATGCAAAATGCCACCAATATAATGAAGCGCCATTTGACTCATATTACCATAACGGCCCTCTTCAAAAAATAGAGGTTGCCCATCTTTAAATAAACTTTGATGCACATGCATGCCAGAACCATTGTCACCATAGAGCGGCTTAGGCATAAAGGTAGCCACTTTGTTATTTTGCTGGGCGACATTACGCACGATATATTTGTACAATAAAACTGTATCGGCCATGGCAGTGAGGGTATTAAAGCGAAAATTAATCTCTGCCTGCCCTGCTGAAGCCACTTCATGGTGATGACGTTCAACACGAATTCCCGCATTCATCAACTCTTGCACCATTTCGGTACGAATGTCATGTTGGCTATCCGTCGGTTGAACTGGAAAATAGCCACCCTTATTTTTCACTTTATAAGCAAGATTGGGACCTTCATCAGAACCGGTGTTCCAGTTAGCCTCTGAGGAATCAATTTGATAAAACGCACCTTTTTGCTCCAAAGCAAAACGCACATCATCAAAAATAAAAAATTCCAATTCCGGACCAAAAAAAGCATCCGAAGCTATGCCAGATTGTTTCAAAAATGCTTCCGCTTTTTGAGCAATAAAACGTGGATCCCGATTATAACGAACACCCGTTGGTTCATAAATATCACAAATCAAATCAAGCGTTGGAACCGCGGTAAACGCATCAACATATGCTGTGGAAAGATCCGGACGCATAACCATGTCACTCTCTTCGATGCCACGGAAACCTTGAATGCTGGATCCATCAAATGCAACCCCATGTGTCAACATATCCTCATCCACTTCAACAGCGGGAACGGTCACATGATGTTGTCTGCCAGGCATATCTACCAAACGGAAATCCACCATTTGAATTTCTCTGTCTTGGATTAAAGCCAAGATGTCAGCTGCGGTCATATCTCCATCTCCTACGAGTAATGTAACCAACTGGTCAATAGTATACGATAAAAAATCAAATCCAGTCAATGATAAGTGTGAGCTTAGTTGACGCGACATTAGTCAAAACGCAGTGTTCGGCGGCGCAGAGAAATGCTGAGCACAATACCGATGCCAAGAAAATTCACAATCAAGGACGATCCACCATAGCTCACGAAGGGTAACGTGATACCTGTAGTAGGACTAATAACAAGATTCATACCAATATTTTCAAAAATTTGAAAAGCAAACATCCCTATTATACCCGTGATAACATAAGCACCGAAATCATCCAGACATGTCTGTGCAACACGAACCATCCGATAAAGCATCACCAGGAAAAATAAAATCAGGACACTTGAACCAATAAATCCGAGCTGTTCAGCAATAGCTGAGAAAATAAAATCCGTCCAGTCAAACGGCACCCAACTTCCACTTGTCTGAGAACCCTTCAACAAACCCTTACCAAAAATCCCACCGGAGCCCACAGCAATCTCTGCTTGCATAACCTGGTACCCTGACTGAAGTGGACTGTACGTCGGTTCCATAAACGTGATCAACCGTGCTGTTTGATAAGGACTTAAAAGATGTTGATGCTTTAAAACTTGAATGGTTTGATTCGAATACACACTTGTTGCAAGCCCAATAACTAAAACCAATGCGCCCGTGACCGATAAGATCACTTTTAAATGTCGCTTATTCACATACACCAATAACATGGCATACAAAATGGCCAGAAGTACTAACGCCTGTCCTAATGCCGGTTCTTTTAAAATGAGCAAAAACGGAACAATAAATGCAGCAAAAATCGGTACGAGACCACGAAATGTATAATTTGGAAATTCTTTCTCGTTCATACGGGACATATAACCTGCAGTCCAAATAATTACGGCAAGCTTGGCTAGCTCAGATGGTTGAAAGGTAAGACCCGGGAAAGGAATCCAGCTATGGGCTCCATTTACTCTGTGAAAACCAAAAACGATAACTAACAAAAAAATAGAAATTCCATACAACCACCAACGTGATTTAATGAGACTCTTATAATCAATAAACATCATGGCAAACATCGCCAAATAACTGATTACCTCATAAAGAATCTGTCGAATAACGATATGTGGTGGTATCCCCAATAAGGCATTGCCTGTAGATGGATTCGCTTTACCATACGTCGCAGTATAAATGGCAATCGTGCTAACAATCGAAATACATACCATGACGGCAATTAGCCAATAGTCCAAATCACGGATATTGCGCTTGATAATAGATTCCACTGCGCACTCAACCTCCAAGTCATGATCCTTTTGATCATCTCATGATCAAGGAAGAATGGCAATCCCTAGACGGCTTTGAATGCCTTCTTCAATCCCCAGAAGAGCGCGCCTAAAACAAGGACAAGCAAGCCACTTAGCAAAAGTTTTTGCTGGACAAAATGTTCGATAAAAGTCAAATGAGGTCCTGCAAAACGTCCTAAAGTAATAAACGTCGTCACCCATAAACATACGCCTGTATACGCAAAAACCGCATATCGAGTTATGTTCATCTTGGCTAGTCCAGCTGCAATGGCAGTGACATGCCGCACGCCAGGAATAAAAAGCCCAATTAATAACGAAGCACCTCCGTAGCGATCGAAAAATGTCTCGACAGCCGCTAAACGACTCTCTGACAAACCGATCCGCTTGCCATAATGGACAATTACTGGTCGACCGAAAAAACGCCCCATCAAGTAGCTAACGGTAATTCCTGCGGAAGCACCTAAGATACCGGCGAGTAGGGCTGGAAAGTAGGACAGATGTCCGCGGTACACAAGGTAACCGACTGCTGTTAGCAAGGTTTCGTCTGGCAGCGGCAGACCCACGATGCCGAGCACGAGAATTCCGGACAGACCCATATACCCGTAATTGTGAATCAAATAAAAGACATAATTACTTGACATTTGATTCCCTCTTCCGCATTCGCCAAGACAATAGGATGTTTGTCATCATAATGTGCCTTAAGGAGGTGCTACGAATGATTCCGCGCCCACATTGGCATCACTTCATCGGATCTCCAGTTCTCGTGTATACACCATATTGCGTATACCGCGGTCACTTGACGGAGATTTCTCCTTCGCATCTTTTCCTGCAAAATGGTATACCCGTGACCGCCTCTATATCACAACAAGAGGCAGAACTAGATCTAGTTCCTGTCTATTTCCCTGGCGCCGCCCTAGCAGTGCCACTCACGGCGATTGTGGGTATCACAGCGTTGTCCCTTGGAGCTATGGCTATGTGGTAATAGACTGGCGCTGACAATCCCCTGTCAGCGCCTTGCTTCTTGTCCACCCTAAAAACGTATGCAAGCCATATGCATCTTAGCAGGAAGTTGACCCCTGTTTAGCGAATAATGTTGCATCGGAGGCGGCTTCATGCAAAGACATAAACCAGATTTCATCTTACTTGTAATCATCTTATCGTTAGTCGCCTTCGGGCTCGTTATGGTGTATAGCGCGAGCATGGTATGGGCGATAAAAGTAAACGGCACATCGCCATCATACTATTTTGAGCATCAATTATTGACCGCCATTGTTGGCGTGCTTGTAATGACATTGCTCATGAATGTATCCTATACTTTTTGGATGAAACATGCCCGAGGCATTTCAATCTTAACCCTATTCGGTGTATTGATCGTATTAATTCCAGGCATTGGGCATAAAGCCCAAAACGTGCGTCGCTGGATTGGGCCTGTTATCCTACATATGCAACCAAGCGAAATTGCCCTTGTTGGCATCATTATCTACCTTGCCTATATCTATAGTAAAAACAGGCAAAAGGTACAATCATTCTCCCACGGTGTCATGCCACCTCTTGCCATGGTCGGTACACAATTCGTTCTTATCATTCTGGAACCTGACATGGGGACTGCGGTCTTACTTTTAGCCACCTCCCTAACCGTCATGTTTGCGGCTGGAATTCGCAAACGCCATGTAGCGACGCTGTCTTTTATCATGGTTCCCATCCTGGCCGCTTTTATCTGGTTTGAACGTTATCGCAACATGCGGTTATTGGTGTTTTTGCATCCGTGGAACCCTGCTTATACAAATGATGGCGGATATCAATTGCAACAATCACTGATTGCTATTTTTCATGGAGGGTTATTTGGCAGTGGACTGGGACAAGGAGTAGAACCATTTTTGTACCTTCCCATTCCTTATGCAGACTTTATTTTTTCGATTATCGTCGAAGAGTTAGGACTTTTAGGCGCTCTGGTTCTTTTTGCTTTTTACAGCGTGCTTATATGGCGTGGCATTCGTATCTCGCAAAGACTCGAGAATCGCTTTGCATCATTACTTGCCATAGGCATCTCCAGTATGATTGGCTTTGGTGTTTTAATTAACGTGGGCGCAGTTACTGGACTATTACCCGTGACAGGCATTCCTCTACCCTTTATCAGCTACGGAGGTACGGCATTATTTGTCAAGTTGTGTGCCATGGGAATTTTGTTGTCATTATCACGATATACCGCGGTACAACCTGTCGCTAGCCTTCAAACACCGACAAACAGCAAAGTGCGCCAACTTCCTCTACCCAGTCAGCGTGTGGCAAGTGCAGAAAGAAGGAATTATCATAGAAAATCGACTCATACCTTTAGGCGATGACTTATATTATTTTGATCTCTTCGAATTGGGCCAACCATGGCATACATCGGCATATCTCTACAATGGTAAAAAGAAAATTCTCATTGAGACTGGGGCATCCCCTTCTCACCAAAAAATTGTCCAAGCGCTTCGTGAACTTGCGTTAAGTCTCGTGGATTTGGATTACGTTATCCTGACTCATATTCATCTTGATCACGCAGGTGGGGCGGGACTCCTAGCAACAAAAGCGCCACAAGCTAAGTTCTTGTGCCATCCTCGCGCCAAACGTCACCTCGTCGATCCCACTAAACTAGAACAAAGTGCACAACTTGTCTATGGAGATGCCATGGATCTCATGTTCGGCGAGATCCTACCGATTTCGGCTGATCGCGTCTTTGCACAAGAAGATGGTACAACGATACGACTTGGTGATAGAACTTTACACTTTATCGATTCCCCTGGGCATGCAAAACACCACATGTGCATTTTTGATCCTGAAAAACGCGTGGTGTTCTCTGGCGATGCTCTAGGCATTCGTTATCTGTCAAAAAGCACAAACTGGGGCTTTGATGCCATCTTTCCTTCCACCAGTCCAACAGATTTTGATCCACAAGGTGTGCACTATACCGTATCAAAAATTGCCGCGCTAAAACCGCGAACTGTATTGCACACACACTTTGGTCCTTCTGACGCAAACGAGGCACTCGAAAGCACCCTTCGTGAATCCATGTTGCTAGCAACCCTGGCAGACGAAACCTTCACGTCAAACCCAACGGAAGACGGATTTCAAGAAGCCCTCACAGTGTTTTACCAGCAACGACTTCAAGCTTTGGGGCATAACGCGCATGTCGATATAAGCAAATTAGGCATCGATCTGATGCTCAATTCGCTAGGATTGCTCTACTATGAAAAGAAAAAACATACGTTGGCCTGAAAAACGGGGTCATAGGAATATTAATCCAAATGTCTTTGTAAGATATCCACTAATCTTTGCAATCCCATGATAGAAAATGGGGATCACAATCTCAGAACGAGAATCTGCATCACAGGCAATGTGCCCTGGAAATTGCAAAACATCCTCAACAACTTGCGGCAATTTTGTCTGAACCGCCGTTCCGCAAACCCCTTTGCCCACAGCAATTCTTACACAAACGGGTTTTCCCTGAAATGGGCCAAGAACCAATTCGTCATGCTTTAAGAGGTAAAATTCAACCCAATTAATACGATGTAGCGATTTAAATAACAACGCAGATACATTGGCGAGGTTTGATAAAGATCAGGCATCCTGTTCACTTCTCTTTCATCATCATAGTAACACCCAGGCGTTTTAGCATATCATTATGCGCCATGAAAGCTAACTCATCATCAAGTGGCGACAAAGGTTCAAAGTAGCCTCGATAGCGTAAAGCCTTTTGTAAAAGATGATCGGCGATATGCGGGTTCTTAGGCAACAGCGGTCCATGAATATACGTGGCGACAATGCCTTTATACTGAATGCCTTCTAAATGGTCTTCACCATTGTTGCCATGCCCCTGTAAAACCCGTCCAAGGGCAGGATAATTATGATGCGTCCTTCCTCCATGGTTTTCAAAACCGACGATCGTCTTTCCTGTAAGACTTCCATCCGCCTGCAACCATTCGATGGCAATATTACCAATCAAACGACTAGGGCCAGCGATCGAGGCAAAATCGAGCAAAGACAATCCTTTAATGCGCTCTTTATTCGGTAATTCATAGTAAGATCCCAAAAGCTGATATCCTCCACATACCGCAAGGATGGGTAACCCAGCGTCCACCGCTTCCTGCAAATCCGCTTTATAGCGCAATAATTCTTTACCAACGACAGCCTGCTCTCGGTCGGATCCTCCACCAAGCATCACGAGATCAGTGGTAGCCAAATCAAGTTGACATCCGAGCTTGACGGGTGTAATTGAAACTTCTATATCCCGCAACATAGCACGCTTAGCCAAGACAGCGAGATTACCTTGATCAGCATATAAATTAAGCAACTCTGGAAACAAATGGGCAATTCTAATACATGTCGTCATACTCTCCCCACCTTGCCTTGATGTTGTTCGCCAAATTGGGCCGCCAACTTATGCAAAGCGGTATAAGTTGATAAAATATAGACTTTACCTTGTGCCTCTTTTGTGGCAGGATCAACTTTTTCAAGAGACTCAATAAGTTCCAACTGGTCTCTTGCTACACCGGCATAGGTCAAGCGAAGAGCCATATCTAATGCTCTTGTTCCTGCACAATAATACTTTTGACAGGTCGCATTAGCAACGAAAGATGTTAGATCGATATCCCATAACCACGAAACATCACGCCCATCGGCGTCATTATCATTGATCGTAAAACAGATACTTTTTTGTTCCTCATCCGATTCAATCGCTCGCAAAACACTATTGGCACCGGTAGGATTTTTAATCAGTGTGAGGATCCTTCGTGGTGACCCGGCAAATGTTTGCATTCGACCCGTCGGTGCCACAAAGCGTTGGATGCTATCTTGCAAGATGCGCGGTGAACGGCCAAGTATTCGCGCCGTAGCAATCGCTGACAGTAAATTGTACCAATTGTAAATGCCAAACATCGGTGCGTGAAATGTATAAACACTAGACGCAACTTGGCGATTGGTCTCTGTCACCTGAAGATATTTTTTCGCCTCATCAGGCACACCGGAAAAATGCGGTGCAGGTCTAGCAAAACCACATGACGGACATTCGTAATACCCCATTTGTCCATAGATAAAGCCTTCATAGTGAAGTTCATGACCACAGTGCAGGCAAAACGCACCATCTCGAACTTCAGCACGATGAGGATCGTGATGTGGGGTTACTGCCATACCATAAAAGTAGGTCAATTCTCGATCAACACCCAAAGAGGCCGATAGAGGGTCATCCGCATTAACGACGACTTGCGATTCAGGATGCAAAAGGATACCTTGCCTGATCAAGGTCAATGCTTGGTCCACTTCGCCATACCTGTCCAATTGATCACGTAGGACATTGGTGACGACAAGTACGGTCGGCGAGACACGTGTCATCACGTGTGGAAAAGTCGCTTCATCCACTTCAAGAACAGCATTTTTTGCCAACATGCGTCCACTGAAGGACACGTTTTGAAGTAAGGCTGCTAGCAACCCCTGAATGAGATTAGCTCCTCCTCGATTGGTAATCCAAGGATCCTCCTCATGATCAAGCATAGCATGCAAAAGAGCCGTCGTAGTCGTCTTTCCATTCGTGCCTGTGACAAGGACACACTGATCCAGTTGTTGAAGCAATTCTTGCAACAAAGATGGACGAATTCGCCACAACAACAATCCTGGGAGGCTCGTCCCTTTTTTTCGTAATGCTCGCAGTAATAAATAAACCAATTTCCCGAGCCAAAGTGCAAGGTATGATGTGCTACGGATCCTCTTTCGCTTAAAAACCATACACGTTGATGCCACCATCCACATTCAGAATCTGTCCTGTCATATTTCGCATCGTTACATCGCCTAGCTTACCAAAGTGCAAGTGCCACCTGCAATCCTTGCGTTATTAGTTTATAGTATCGTTAAAAGTCATGTAGGAGGCGATTGTTTGTTACATTCTTTTTCCCGAACCGAACTCGTGATAGGAGAAATGGGGTTAGAAAAATTACGTGGTGCCTCAGTGGCTGTTTTAGGAGTGGGCGGCGTAGGGTCTTATGCCGTGGAAGCATTAGCAAGAAGCGGCATAGGACGTGTTATCCTGATCGATAAAGATGTTGTTGATATCACGAATATCAATCGACAATTGCCTGCATTACGGTCAACAGTGGGACAAGCCAAAGTTGATGTAATGGCAGCACGCGTAAAAGATATCAACGAATCTTGCGAAGTAATCGTCAAACGCATTTTTTTCTCTAAAGAAACAGCCGGTAATCTGTTTGATTTACAGCCAGATTATGTCGTGGATGCCATCGATACGATCAGTGCAAAAATTGATCTTGTCGAAGCATGCTTTTCACGAAATATACCGATCGTTTCAAGTATGGGGGCAGCCAATAAAATGGATCCGACGCAATTTCGCGTGATGGATCTAAAAGACACAACGGTCGATCCCATTGCGAGAGTTATGCGAAGAGAATTAAAAAAACGGGGAATCACCCACGGCGTTAAGGTCGTTTGTTCCCTTGAACCGCCGTTAGCTCCCCGAGAAGAGATTCTCGACATCATCATACCGAAAGATGCCTCCGATTCATTACCAAGAAAAGCAACGCGACCACCTGCGAGTATCTCCTTTGTACCACCTGTTGCCGGGATGATTCTCGCAAGTGTCGTTGTGCGTGACTTGATCTGCTAATGAACGTGCAAGCCAGCTTTTTTAAGCACGGATGTAAATAAAGAAGAAAGTGGCGCTACAAATTCTTGCCCATCGGGTAAAGTAACGCGGTACGCATGGAGTAGATGATGTGTCAATCCGAACACAGGTTTTCCACCGTATTTTGTATCACCTAACAATGGGTGACCAATACTTTTTAAGTGTACACGAATCTGATGCGTCCGACCGCTTTCAATGTCGACTTCAAGCAAAGTGATATCATGCCCGACAGCCAAAACACGATAATGCGTTTTGGCTGGTTTTGCATCAGGTAGTTGTGACCCTCTCGCAATGTAGGTGCGATTTTCACCCTGCTGACGATGAAGCGGCGCATCAACCACGCCATCCTGACGCAACTCACCATGTACAATGGTAACATACGTCTTTTGTACCTTATGCTCGCGAATATCTGCGGTTAGTTGACGCAACGTATCCCCATCTTTTCCAATCAACACAAGACCTGATGTATTACGATCAAGACGATTCACCGTTGCCGGCATAAACGCACGATTATCTGTAATTTCTCCACGTTTGTATAGATATGCTAAGGCGCGACCAATTAGGGTGTCCTTGTGTTCGGTTTCGTCAGGATGCGTTAAAAGATCGACGGGTTTATTGACGACTAGCAAATGCTGATTCTCATATACCACATCAATATCCGAACGCATGCCGGAAAACTTTCTCTTGGGTTTGGATAGTACCGCAAATTCTTCTTCTGGCAAATAAATAATTACTTCATCGCCTGGTTGCAACACTGTCTCTATTTTTCCTTTTTTACCATTTACCTTCACACGTCCAACGCGAATCATTTTATAGATGCCGCTTAAAGGCATTTCTGAAAGACGTTGACGCATATAACGGTGCAACTTTTTTCCGCTGTCTTCTGTAGCAATTACAATCGTTATCATGATAGTGGCCATACCTCAGATACACAAAATTGTTGTTCTACGACATGCTTGCGCAGTGCCTCGTTAACCTCGCCAAGCGAAATATCTTCGAGAATCTTTAGAGAAGCAAATAAGTCAACACCACGCAACCGTTGCGAGGCGTAGACATTGGCGATGCCTTGGGGAGAATCCAATAAGCCAAGAAAACGACCCATGGCCTTCTTCTTTGTACGCAAGAAGTCACGCGGATCAACACCACGTACAGTAGCTTCCTCAAGCGCCCTTGTAACACGTTCACGAAGTTTTTCAGGATCATTGGAATTGCCACCGATCATAGAGTGCCCATACCATGCGGTCAACTCATAGTCCATGCTGAATCCGGCATCAGCTAGACCTTCGTCGATAACACTTTGATAAAGCGTAGAACTTTTGCCAAGTAAACAGTCCATCCAGATTTCCATGGCAGCTTCGTGTTTTTGCCGAGCCATCGGATCATTTGTAATCGCAATTTCACGATACCCAAATAATGTACGCGGTTGGGATACTGCCAAATTTGCTTTGACAAGCGGATGATCGGGAAGTGACGGAAGGTCGGGAAGATGCCTTACAATAGCCGCCTGTCTTTGGTAATTTTTCTTTTCCTGATTCATGACGACAAGGTCCATCACATGCTGCGGTGAGACAGGACCAACAATAAATAGAATCATATTACTCGGGTGGTAGAACGTGTGGTAGCAATCGTACAAATCCTCTTTTGTGATTTTTGCAATTGATTCAACCGTACCGGCAATATCAATACCTGCAGGGTGTTGTCCGTACATCGACTGCAAGAGTCCAAAATACACCCGCCAATTCGGATTATCATCATACATGCGAATTTCTTGACCGATAATTCCTTTTTCCTTTTCAACGTTTTCATCCGTAAAATAAGGGCGTTGAACAAAATCAAGTAATATCGTTAGATTTTCCTCAATATGGTTTGTACAGGAAAAAAGGTATGTCGTTGCATCGAACGTTGTGAACGCATTGGCTTGCGCACCGTAGCGAGCAAAATCCATAAAAACGTCCCCATGTTCTTCTTCAAACATCTTGTGTTCCAGAAAATGAGCAATTCCATCCGGTACAGTCCGCATCGTAGTTTCACCTGGAACGATAAATTCTCGATCAATGGAGCCATATCGTGTGGTAAAGCAAGCATATGTTTGGCGAAAAGACGGTTTTGGCAGAATAAAGACACGCAGACCATTGTCAAGCTCTTCTTCAAACAGGGTTTCCCCAAGTTGTTGATACTGAATTTCCCTCATGCTCACACCTCCTTATCTCGTAAAAAATAGGTGGTATCCAAATTGACAGTTTGGGCTACACGGACCACATCATCCATACTCACTTGTTCAATGTCACGCACCAGATCTTCAACAGATCGCCTGCGATCGGTCATGCGTCCAAACATGTGAAGCATAGCTCCCGTGAATGGATGATCATCCGATTGTAAATATTGATTCAGCAATCCGTCCTTCGTAAAACGCATCTCATCTTGCGTGATATCTCCCCGTTTCATTGCTAGTAACTGCTTTTCGATAATTTCTTGTGTACGGTCTTTATTGGCGATTTCAATACCTGATTGAATAAATATCGATCCTTTCAAACCTTCTAAGCGACTCGATGCATAGTAGGCAAGGCTTTCCTTTTCACGCACTTCTAAGAACAACTTAGAGTGCGGAAAACCTCCGAGAATCCCATTGTAAACAAGGAGTGCTGCATATTCATCATCTGGAAAAGCAAACCCAGTACGTAGCCCCATGTTTAATTTTCCTTGGTTGACGTCCATAGCTTCCTCGATATACTTTGCTTGTGTCGCTTCCGGCACCGACCGCGTCATGAACATCGTAACACCTTGTGCCCCACTGTGTTTCGTAAAATGTTCAAACACGCTGAGCAATTGTTCCTTTACTGCTTGTTCATCCACAGGTCCCACAACATACACGTGCAACGATCCTTGAAGCACGAGTTTTTGATAACTTTCATAAAGGGATATCGGTGTTAAAGTCTGTAAATCTTCTACATATCCAAAGCGCGAAATACCATAAGCGTCGTTGGCATACATGATTTGTGCGCAACGTTCCATCGCATACGCAATCTTGTCATTGATCAAATTCTCAATTCTTTGCTGATGCAACGCTTTTTCGGTTTCTACATAGGATGCGAGGAATCCACTTTGTTGTACGTAGGGCTCACATATCACTTGTCCAAATAATTGCATAGCCTGTTTGAACAACCCTGACGCACCATGAATAAACTCTTCACCCGCAACTTGCAACGTGAATTCGATCGTTTGCACATCACCATGCTTGTTGGCGCGTGCTGATAAGCCTGCTCCATATAGCTCGTCAAACGCTTGCGTTAAAGTCTCCGTGACGGGATACTGTTTTGTACCACGCACTAAAATCTGAGGCAACAAAGCAGTTGCTGTGACGGTTTGTCGTATGAGGGGTTGCTCAACTTGAGCCAGTACAGAAACCGTTTTATACTTTTTTGTAGGAAACACATGAATATGTAAGTTGCCTGCAGTCTCGTTTATCCACTCGTTGTGCACGGTAGGCGCTGCTCCTTTACTTTGGCTCTCCTGCCCATAATGCATCTAGTATACGTCACTACGGCATGCTCATACCACAAAAAGGAGCCCACACGGGCTCCCCATTTATCCATTTCTTTTTACTTGACTGCGCACGGCCGCTTGTGCAACTTCGAAATCCAATCGGTTAATCACCTGTGACGAGCGAATCCATTGCTGTACTTCGCGCCGCATAACTGGTGATACGTACTTTGGCATCCCGTGGGAATGAACGAGATCCTTGCGCGACATCTGATGACGACTTCTACAATGGAAATTGGTTAGGGCTTCCATCAACTCACCACAGATCGGACATTGAAACACGGACACACATCCCTTTCCTGCGGCACATGTCACATGCAAATCCTACTGCTTCGTGTACTACCCCGATGTCAACAACACATCGTCATCAGTGTAACGCTATCTATAGAGGGGTGCAAGTAAATAATATCCAATTGGATGAAGTTACCTTGCTGCAAACACGGCTCCGATTTTAGCCAAATAGCGAATTTGACTTGCCTCTTTGGCTACATACGCCATCCTTCCATACATTTTATAAGACTGCAACACTTTACCGACAGCGTCCTTCCGTCCTAATGAGGCTAGCGAACCCATAATATTGGCGTTAAAAGGTACTTTTGCTCCACCTTTGATATCATGATACAAGTACTTTCCTGCAGCTGACCCCATTTGCCAAGCCAACTGCGCCGTAGGCGGCAGTGGGCGGCCTTCATCCCCCAAGACAAACGAACAATCACCTAAGATATACACATCACTATGATTTGTCGATTGCAAGAATTCATTCACTTTGGCGCGACCACGCGGTTCTGTTTCAAAACCCGCATCGATGACGAGTTGATTTCCCCTTACACCACCTGTCCAAACCACCGTCTGCGCAGCGATAGACTCACCATTTTTTAAATGGACCACACCAGGAGCAACTTCAACAATCGGAACGCCAGTCATAAATGTGACACCGCGCTCTTCTAGACTCGTTCTCGCCCTTTGTACCAATTCTTCATCAAAACCAGGCAAAATAAAAGGCGCAGCTTCTACGCTGTATAATTCCACGAGCGACATATCAACGCCAGCATCTTTTGCATAATTGGGCAACGCATCAGCCAATTCGCCAACGAGTTCAATTCCGCTAAAGCCCGCTCCACCCACGACAAATCTCAAAAGTTCAGGCTTTTTTTCATAAGGATATCGCGCGAAACAAGATTCGATGTGTGCTCGAATGAGACGCGCTTGATTGACAGACTTCAAGATGAAAGCATGATCCTTGAGCCCAGTGATACCAAAATACTCAGCCTCACTACCTAGTGCGACGACAAGATAGTCATACGATAAAATCGTGCCATCATCCAACACAACCTTTTTGTCTGAAGGCACAATTTGTTGCACAATGCCTTTTTGAAAATCGATATTTTTATCACGGATAACATTATGAATAGAAATTCGAATTGAACGATCACTTCGGGCACCAGCGGCAGTTTCGTGCAACTGTGTAATGAGTTGGTGATACGTGTGCTTATTGACTAGGGTAATCTGTGCATCCATGCCAGACAAGCGTTTACGCGCCTCTAAAGCACATAATAGCCCTGCGTAACCTGCGCCTAAAATCACAATCTGTTTTGCCATGATACGTCGGCTCCCTTTACCTCGATGTCTATATAACGAACTTTCCTACTTAATGATAACAGTTTGCACGTAAGTGTCAATAATCTGTCAAGATATTACCGCCTAAAAAACGTTGAATTTCTCTGCCCCCACTATGTTGAAATGATAGAACCGTGTATTATATGATAGCCTAGTAGGCAATTCGTATAAAAGGAGTGATTGCGCATGGCTTTCGTTATCACATCACCATGTATCGACGAAAAAGCGGCTGACTGCGTAGAAACCTGCCCAGTAGACGCTATTCATGAAGGTGCGGATCAATTTTATATCGACCCGAATACCTGCATTGACTGCGGTGCCTGTGAAGCAGTTTGCCCGGTATCAGCCATCTTCCAAGAAGATTTTGTTCCGGACGAAGAAAAATCGTTTATTCAAAAGAACGCCGATTTCTTCAAATAATTGCTATCCTTTTGCTCGTAGCAAACGGCTTGCTTGAGTGGCGGAAGTGCGCTCAAGCGAGCCGTTGTTGCGATCTCTTGATTTATAAGTGACAGGGCGAATCATCAATCCAACGGCTGTATGGGCAAAACCCAGGATAACCGCCAAAACGATAAGATAGCTTGGTTTTGCGTGACTTGCGATGAGCAAATAGATCGTGATGCCGATGACGCGACCTAGACCTAAAGCGATTTCGCGGCTGATGAGGTACTCTGGCATACGTTGTTTCGATTGCGTTGACTCGTCGATTTCGTTCATGAGCATAGAACTAAACGGCACAACAAAAAAGGGTAGACAAAGTGCTGTCACCGTTCCAAACAAGATAAGCACAACACGACCAACCCCTTGTAAAAGAAGCAGACCTACACTGCCTAGTATCACACTTGATACAACCATCCACAGACGTGCTTGCTCTTGGTTTTTAATCATGCGCACGATGTAAAATCCCGCGAGTGACACGAGCCCTGTCCATAGCCCGTATTCACCTAAACCCTCCTCTGATTTTGCCGCAAAATATACCAATAACCCGATATAAAATGCAAAAACACCTTCTCGTAAACCAAACAATAAAGAGCCAAACCACAGTCGCCGCCAGTCTGGGTCCGCACGCAAATGAAATCCATCCACTAAGTGCAATTCTCGATGCAATGTCCCTTTAGGTAACGCAAAAACAAGCCAAAACGAAAGGCTAAATAGCACTAAGGAAGCCGTAAAAACGACATGATACCCAACAAATTGTGGGCTGTGAGAAATAAAAAAACCTGCCACAAACGGTGCTGCCATAGAAACGAGAGAGGCAAAGAACCCATTGACACCATTAAAAGAGACGCGATTATCAATCGTCGTTAAGGTGAACATCGTGACATGAAATCCGTACCAATAAATGCCCTGACCAAATCCAAATAGCAGACCAAGTTCAAAAAAATAATGGGCACTATGCTCGCGAAGAATGATCAATGCTAAAAAAAATAACGCGAGCGCAATAAGTCCAAATCGCATGATCCAAAGATCAATCCATTTTGATGACAGCTTTCCACCAACTAGAAATCCAACAGTTACCGCAGCAAAGACACACAAATTGAAAACACCAATCGTGAAAAAGGAACGATCTACTTTCCATATGTATACATTGACGAAAATGCTCGACAAAGCAAGACCAAACAAAAATAGCGAATTACAAGTAATTAACACGTGATCGTGGCGCAGGCGCGAAAGTCCTGTAGATAGATGCTTCATATCGCTCCCTCCTCGATAGATTAACGTATCTCATCACTCCACATTTTATCCGAACGACAAAAATACGGACGATTCAATCGTCCGTATGAGTAACTTGTCACTATAATTACGCCAATTATGCCTAGCTCAATCAGCCGCCGATGAATAGGCTAAGAAGCCAAGCTCCGGCGCCAACAGCCACACAATAGATACCAAATGGCCGCAGGGCTTTAACTTCATGTGTTTTAAAATATCGCATCAAAAACCAGGTACTAAAATAGGCAGCAATGCCAGCAACAACACCACCGATCAATCCCATCGAAAGCAGTGAACCTGCATGGTGCAACTTTGGCAATTCTTTGACAGCCGCACCCAATATGATGGGCGTCGCTAGCAAAAAACTAAATCGAGCGGCAGATTCATAGCGCAAGCCATACATTAAACCGCCGATCATGCTCATGGCTGAACGTGAAAACCCTGGTATCAAAGCGAACGACTCTAAAATGCCAACCACGATCGTTTGACCCACTGTTAGATCAGCGATATCCTTTTTACCCGTGCGCTTTAAAAGGCGATCGCCAAGGATGAGGATAATACCATTCACGATTAAAAAGGTCATAGCAACTCGCGGTGTTGCAAAAAGAGACGCGAGTTTTTTGGCGCCCAGTTCGCCAATAACCACAGCTGGTAATGTGCCGACGATCAATAGTCCGAATTCTTTGCGTGCTATCTTCACTTTGCGGCTTGTCCTGTTTTTTGAAGAAGCAAATACAGCCGCCAAGAATGTTAACCAGTCCTTTAGAAAATAGATCAGAAGAGCAACTGCCGTACCTACATGCAACATCACCAGGTACGGTAAAAAGGCGGCATTTGCCTGAACATTAGGCCAACGCAATAACCACGGTAACAAAACAGCGTGTCCAACACTACTGATTGGAAACAGCTCTGTTACACCCTGAATCAAAGCGAACACCAGGGTTTGAAAAAGGTTCATGAAAAGCTACTCCCTCCTAAACTGCATATCGAAGGTATTGTACCATAGCTTTACAAAGAATTTCCTAAAGAATAGAATACAAAAATAACCTATGAAGGAGCTTATCCATGAACGTTCTTATCACGGGTGGAGCCGGATTTATCGGGTCTACCGTCGCTGATCTTCTGATTTCACAAGGCTATACTGTGATCATCGTTGATAATTTTTCTACTGGCAAACGCGAATACGTTCATCCTAAAGCCACATTATATGAGCTCGATATCTGTGACCGCGATAGCCTAATGGCGGTATTTGGCAAGGAGAAACCAGATATCGTCTATCATCTTGCAGCACAAATCAATGTGGCGCATTCTATCCTTGATCCTGTAAACGATGCACAAAGTAACATCATGGGAACGATTTATGTCATGGAATGTAGCGTCACCTATGGCGTAAAAAAAGTGGTGTATTCTTCATCAGCTGCTGTTTATGGTGATGTGGCACAACTCCCTATTATGGAGGATCAAGCAAAGCAACCACAATCATTTTATGGCCTATCAAAGGCTTTACCAGAAGACTATCTAGCGATGTACGCTAAGTTTTTCCCAATCGACTACACGGTCTTACGCTATGCCAATGCGTATGGCATCCGCCAGGATCCCATGGGTGAAGGTGGCGTGATCTCGATATTTCTTAGCAAAATTTTGCAAGAAGAAACGATCATCATCCATGGTGATGGGGAACAAACACGCGATTTTGTGTATGTCAAGGATATTGCTCGTGCAAACCTGGCAGCACTTGACAAAGCAAGTAAAAAGACGATTAATATCAGCTCGAACACGAGCACAAGCATCAAACAATTGGCTACGATGATGACATCGATTGCAGCTAAACCATCTCTTCCCATTAAATTTACAGAACGTCGCCAAGGTGATATCGTTCATAGTCGTCTCGACAATGAACAAGCACAGGATCACTTGTCATGGGTACCAGCGTACACACTACAAACAGGTTTAGAGGAAACTATCCGTTATTACCTCAAATAAATTTGACCTGCTCGATCAACTTATAAGCAGCTTACTTGGTATCATCCTTGGTAAGCTGCTTATAGAGTGTTTTCGCTTTTTGGAATTTGGCCTCAGCATCTTCTAGTTGCTCCTCTTGCATGCCAATAAATACATACAAATCCGCAAAATCAAAGAACGATGCCGATCTTTTATGCAAACTCTGCAATTCTTCTGCAACCGATACCAACTTCTCATTTGCTTCATCCATAAACTCTTCGAGCTGCGCAATTCGTTGTTTGCTATCCTTAGCCTCACTTAGTACCAAGTACTCACTTTCCTTTCGCAGGTCCATCAAATCAGATAACACCGTAGCACTGCGATGTTGTAGTTTCTTAATGCGAAACAAAAAATCCCCTTTTTTGTGTTGTACTACAACAATCCATAATACGAGAGCCCCAATAAGAACAACTAAGATAACGAATAACAACAAAAACACCTTCCTTTTGCATGTTTAATAATCTAAAAGCTTGTTCAAAATAGTAAAAACAATCCATAGGGAGAGATAACAGTGAAATCGGGATACTTACTTGCGATCATCGGATTGCTTTTGTTAGCGGGAAAAACCTATGCTACACAAACATTGCCACCTACGACAAGTTACGTAGTCCGATCTGGGGACACGATTAGTTCCATTGCACTGGCATTTCATAGCACCACAGCACAACTCTCGCAAATTAATCGACTTACTAATCCGGATCTTATTTATCCCGGTGAGATGATTGAAGTGCCCACCACTACACCGGATCTGCCTATAGGTGCCAAAGCGATGATATCAACGCTCACCGCGTATACAGATGGGTATGCATCGACAGGAAAATATCCTGGAGACCCAGGCTATGGTATTACATCAACTGGTCAAAAGGCGATTCAAGGTATCACCGTTGCTGTGGATCCTCATGTTATACCTTACGGCACCCCTGTCTTCATCCCGGGAGTCGGCATCCGCCTTGCTGATGACACAGGCGGCGCCATTACCGGATCAAGAATTGATGTATTTTACAACAGTGATCGTGTAGCACAAAATTTTGGTGTCAAACCAAATACCATTATATACGTCTTACCACGTCGAGATGTCAGGTTACAAGGCAATCAGATTCTTTTTTCCTCACATCAAGAGACACCAAATACGCATTCTATTGTACCTGTACAGAAGGTAGAATTACCAGCGCAAAAAACAAAAACCGTGGTACGAAACACCACAAAACGATCGTCTGAGATACCTTTGATTAGGCCTACCTTGCCTAATCAAAGTCAAACGGATGTTCTGGATGCTTTGTCCACGATTCTTGACAGACAAGTCTTAGTACCATTTCTTAAAAACACCACGCAGGCGTGGCGATGATAAAACCGTATTCTTAAAAGAAGTAACGTTCTGTTTCCAATAAGCGTTTTGCCAATTGACGTTTCAGTTGCACTGTGTTTAGCGGTGTCACTTTGGATAATTTGCGCACCACACTTAAAACGGTGCGCAAATTATCTCCTTGCTCCATCGCCGATAACGCAGTTCTAGCCGACTGAATAACTTGTTCATATGCATCATGAACAAATAACTGCGTCATCTTATATTGCAAGTCACTACTGGGATGGTTACGTTGTTGCGATTTTTTTGTTCGTAAAACAATACTTTCACTCGTATACAAGGCAATAGCCATATCGGCCAAATACGCTAGAATTTCTTGCTCATGTTCTATGTGCGTCCCATATTTCTGGACGGCAGAGCCGCCAACAAGCAAGATCAATTTTCGCATCATGGTAACTGCGTGCTCTTGCACAGCCAAGAACAACGTTTCATCCGGTGGATCAATCATACCTGTCAGTTCTTGCTGCAATGTAGCAATAGCAGGCAAGAGAGCAACTTCGCCTTTCATGGCTCTTTTGATCAATGTCCCTGGAATCAATAGACGATTGATCTCGTTTGTACCCTCAAAAATACGATTAATTCGTGCATCACGGTACATTCGTTCCATGGGGTAATCTTGAATAAACCCGGCTCCCCCATGAATTTGTACACCTTCATCTACCACAAAAGATAAAGCCTCA
>DAHWJX010000078.1:0-13895 GCA_027343965.1 Caryophanales bacterium
GATACTGTTTGGCAATTTCTCTGTTATTCAACTCTATACCTCCCGTTGGAGTTTTTCGACTGAGATCGAAAAACTCTAGTTTAGAGAAATTGTCTCAAAGACTCAGGGAGGTTGCCATACACTGACTTATTGGACGCTTACGAAAAAACAAGCAGATAAAGGGCCATTGCGGGGGTATTTAGCAAGAGCAACGTATGGATCAGCCAGATTATTTCGCGCGCCACGAGGAGTCCAACATGCCAAAAAAATAATGCGTATAACACCGCAAAAATTTGACCAAGTATGGTTCCTGTAAGCAATGGGATATATTCACTTAATGTCTTTCCGGGGTACGCCTTGGCCAAGCCATACACCATAAACGTGACAAATAACCCGAACAGCAGGCTCAGGGCAGGACTGATCCATCCCCCGTTACCGGCTTGTTGCATTACCAGCGACGGGATGTAAAGAACGGCTGTCGGAGTAATAAGGATGACCAGGGGATGCGTAGCTGCGTCATGGAATAGGGAGCGCGTACCAGTGTATAGAAGATATCCGTAAATTTGCTCGGTGCAAGAGTTGCCGTATAGACAACTCCAAAAGAACGAACGTTCACTAGATGAAATAGGGTCATCATGATACCTAAAATAAAGCCGGGTAGTCCGAAAATTCCCACAAGAATTAATAATGGGAAACGCAATAGGCGGATTGCACCCGCAACGGAAAAACCCAGGAATGGTAAATGACATGATGGCGGTTGTTGCGACGATGATGACGGTTGTCGCCATAACTAGGCCCGCCTGTACCGCCGCTTGGCCAATAACCAATGCTCCTACGATACTCATAGCTTGCCCAATCGGGCGCGGCAAGCGAAGACCGGCCTCGCGCAAGATCTCAAATGTAACCTCCATCACCAAAACTTCGATAATCGTCGGAAGTGGAACTCCTTGCCTCTGTGTCATTACGGTCGATAGAAATGAAGTTGAAAGCAATTCGTGATGATAACACAATACTGCGACATACAGGCTGGGTAGCGTAAAAGACGTATGGCGGACTGCAAGAGAAAATTACCGTAATAGTCGTCTGGCGCATCGAGAAATTCTGCCAAAAGGGCGGGAATCGTGAGAACGATCGGTGAATTGTTGATCGTCGGTATAAATGATATTGAAATGACGATATACCACATCATCACAGTGTGTGAAGACCTGATTTAGGCGATTCTCAGTGGCCGATAAGTCTGTTTTTAGTTTTTCTCCGGGCATTTGCGTCCCCTCGTGTGTTTAAGCTCAGTTTATCTGTCATCATTATGTGTAAATGGTTACCTGAAATAGAGGGATTATTCACACGCAAAAACCAATGGTTTTTCCTATAGAACCATTATTCGAGAAGGTAGCATATAGCTCTATTGTAATGGCTACAAATCCACCTAAAAGCACTAGATATTTACATAAAAGGTTTGAATAATATGCACCAATCACGTAGTATGACAAATAACTAGTATAAATTAACTATATGTAGTATCCGAATGCATCATGCGAACGGACGGTAAGGTGTCTATTCTAACGTTGGAGCTGAAAATATGCATGTGAATTTAGGGACATAGATCGCTGTGGCCCACCTTTTCGAGTTTCAGCTTCAATTTAATTTTATTTAATATGAGAGGAGATGGATGTTCGTGGTCGATATGGCTAATGCCTGGCCAAATTATGGCGTCGGTATCTTTTGGCTACTTGTTTTTATTGCCTTCGTCATAGGGAAATACCCGCATAAAAAAGGAGGAAACCAGCGGTGAACTGGACGCAAAAGATGCGTACTCGCGCATCGGAACAATTGACATGGGACAAATTGCTTCCATCAGAACAACCTGTGTATGTTTCTTCGCTCGTTTATAGTTTTGGCGTATTTACTTTGAGTAGCCTTGTTGTCGTGATTGTATCAGGTATCATTATGGCCGCGGAGGGTCCACTTTGGTATCAAGTGTCAGGGGTTGGGGACTACTTACGAGCCATTCATTTTTGGAGTGTCCAGGCGTTTTTCTTTTTCATGACCATGCATCTTGTCGTTCAATTTTTCATGGGTTCTTGGCGTGAAGGGCGAAGTTTTACGTGGGTTCTTGGGGCCTTATCCTTTGGATTATCTGTTATCACCGCATTTACTGGATACTTATCTCGAGGGGATTTCTTCTCACAGTGGAATCAGGTACAAAGTAAGGATGCGTTCAATGGAGCAGGTATGGACGGGTTCTTTAATGCTTTGAACAACGGCCAAATCTATGGATTGCACATCGTGGTACTTCCCGTCATTTTGCTGATTTTAGTAGGATGGCACCTTGTTGCTGTGCGCAAAATGGGCGTCGTACCACCGTATCGCGCAGGCAAAGGAAAAGATGGTGATCGCTCATGAGTAAATTTAATCGCGATTCGTTACGTTTTCCTGTCAAAGAGTTTGATTTGATTAAAGAAGGCTTCGTCAGCCTTGTTATCATCGCCGTATTGGTCATTGTCGTAGCGGCCATCTGGAGAGCGCCTTATCGTCCTGCAGTGACCAATCAACAAATTGCCGCAAGCCAGCCTTTGGTTATTGAACAAGCAGCGCTCGGCGATCTAGATGGATCTGGATCGATTGCCTCCTACGGTCCCCCATACAACAATGGGTGGAAAGGTAACGCGCAAAGCGTTCAATCGATTTTTGGCTTCTCACCACAAACATGGTGGGGAACTCCTTACTCTGTCCAAACGGCGCAAGCTGATGTTATCTCGCCGTTGAGTATGCTGGCATCAGCCAGCCACGATACTGCGCTAAGTACGGATCTTCACACGTATCAAACAGCAACAGCAGCAGAACAACAACTTTGGGATCAAAATTTGCAAAATGCGTTAGCCAATGCGAAAGTTGTAAATGGTTCCGTTGTTGTGAAACCAGGCAACTATGGACCAGTTGAGACGATGATGCAAGACGAACTTAGCCTCGCGCGATCCGGGTTATTGTCAGGTGCCCTTGACCGCCAAACCAATAATGGCGTTTACCGTTGGAACGTCCAGGATGACCTGTTGTTTTTACAAGGTTCCGCTTTACACACCTTGGCCAATCAAATCAACATGTCAGGCGAACAATGGGGTATTAACCACGATGAAGCAGCACTTCCGGGGCCCTGGTGGTTAACTCCTTATACGTTCTTTTACCAAATTCCGCCATGGAATACCTCGTCATCTGGTGACCAAATGGCTGCCTATACTGTTGGTCTCTTGTTTTTCATCTTGATTTTGGTCCCATTCATTCCAGGGCTTAACCGTTTGCCACGTTTACTTGGCGTGCACCGAGTCATTTGGAGAGATTGGTATCGTCATTTGGAAACCACAAATGCATGTGCGACGTGTCCGTTGCAAGCAGATTGCAAAAGGGAGTTTCGTGGCACACGTGTGCAAGGTTTTAACGATGCTGTGCCAAACTGTTATGAGAAAGACTAGGACTAGAGTGATCTTGTGAGGGAGGCTTAGGGAATGTTCAAAGGAATGCGTTTATGGGTAATGTGGATTGCTGCTCTTGCCGTGGGAATCTATGGTACAGGCCTTGTTTACATGGGAACCATTGAACATCACTATGCACAGTTGATTCCTGGCATTCCGATCTTGTTGTTGGGCATTTGGGTGACCGGCAATATTTTAGCGTCAGCCAAGCAAGCTTACCGGAAACAACGATCCTCTTCGTGAGGATATGTACGAAGTGAAGCAAACCCTGTCGATGTTTGACAGGGTTTTTTTGTGCTATCATCAAGGTACAGGATGATGCTGGAAATGAAAGATTTGGAGGGTGTTTATGAGCGTTTACGAACATGTGCCTGAATGAGGGAGCGATATGTCATGTTGAGAAACATTCGTGAGTTAATCGCGCAAATGACGCTTGAGGAAAAGGCAGGACTCTGTTCCGGCCAGGATTTTTGGCATACCAAAGCGATTCCACGCTTGGAGATTCCATCGATCATGATGACCGAGGGGCCACACGGCGTGCGTAAACAACGGGAAGGATCGGATCACCTGGGTATTCTGGAAAGTGTCCCTGCTACGTGCTTTCCGTCAGGCTCTGCCTTGGCTTGTTCTTTTGATCGATCGTTACTTAAAGAGATTGGCCATGCTATCGGCGAAGAGTGCCAAGGAGAACATGTTGCGATCTTGCTTGGTCCAGCAGTGAATAGTAAGAGATCACCTTTGTGCGGACGTAATTTTGAATATTTTTCGGAAGATCCCTACCTTACATCTGAATTGGCTGTAAGTCACATCGAAGGCGTACAAAGTGAAGGTGTTGGCACTTCCTTAAAACATTTTGCTGTCAATAATCAGGAACATCGTCGAATGTCTACGAATGCGATCGTAAATGAAAGGGCATTGCGTGAGATCTATTTGGCCTGTTTTGAAGGGGCTATTAAAAAGGCGAAACCTTGGACTGTCATGTGCGCCTACAATCAGGTTAATGGTACCTTTTGTGCAGAGAATGATATTTTATTGCGTGATATCTTACGCGAAGAATGGGGTTTTGAAGGTTTTGTCGTATCTGATTGGGGAGCCGTCAACGATCGGGTAACGGGCCTTGCAGCAGGTTTAGATCTTGAAATGCCGGGAAACGGAGGGTTAGGCGATGCTAAAATTATCAAAGCCGTACAAGATGGAAGTCTTCGTGAAGAGGTGCTTGATCTTACGGTTGAAAGAATCCTAACGATGGTGCTGCGTGCGCAAAATGAGCAAAACAGCCATGCTCATTACGATCGATTATCCCATCACCATTTGGCGCGAAAAGCAGCTCGCGAAAGCATAGTGTTACTGAAAAATGATGATCACATTTTGCCTTTGTCTCCTACGCAACGCATCGCCGTGATCGGATCATTTGCCAAATACCCACGGTATCAGGGTGGGGGTAGTTCTCATGTCGTTCCCACAGAACTATCTGATGTATGGTCTGCATTACAAAAAACTATATCTCCTAATATGACGTTATTTTTTGCACCAGGCTACGCTTTAGAAAATGACGATGTCGATGAACAACTCCTGAAAGAAGCACTGGATATCGCGAGACAAGTTGATGTTGCTATTGTGTTTGTTGGCTTACCCGAGAGATACGAATCAGAAGGGTATGACCGTGAACATATGCGATTGCCAGATAACCACAACCAAGTCATTCATGCCGTATGTCAAGTGCAACAAAATGTCGTCGTCGTTCTCCAAAACGGATCCCCTGTTGAAATGCCTTGGGTCGATCAAGTGAAAGGTATCCTTGAAGCGTACTTGTCTGGTCAAGCTGGTGGGGAGGCAATCGTTGATCTCGTCATGGGAGCGTATAACCCTGGTGCAAAGTTGGCAGAGACGTTCCCAAGGAAACTTGAGGATAACCCGTCTTATCTGACATTCCCGGGAGAGGGCGATCGTACAGAGTATACTGAAAGCATTTTTGTGGGGTATCGCTACTACGACAAAAAGGGCATGGATCCCCTCTTTGCGTTTGGACACGGATTGAGTTATACAACTTATGATTATCGAAATTTGACTGTAAATCGTACACGCATTCGAGATGATGAATCGCTGATTGTACGGGTACAGGTGAAAAACACCGGAGATCGACCAGGTCAAGAAATCGTTCAACTTTATGTGAGAGATCTGATATGTACCGTCCAGCGCCCTGAGATGGAACTTAAAGCATTTGAAAAAGTTGCGCTAGGACCTGGAGAAGAGAAGACGGTGACGATGATGCTTCACCAACGTGCTTTTGCTTTTTATGATGAAAAGATGGCTGATTGGCGCGTGGAATCTGGGGAGTTTGATGTACTGATAGGAAGATCTTCTCGTGACATTGTTTTAACATCACGGATCTACGTCGAATCAACGGCCGTTGCAGGATGCGCCTGAAATGGCGATGGCCATGATGCGTTATATGCCACTTCGAGCGCTTGTCAGCTTCAGTCAAGGGGCTATCAGCGAGGAGCAGGTAGATGAAATCCTTCAGCAACTAAATACCACGCCGTAAAATAAAACAGGGCACACCTCAGAGGATGTGCCCTATTGCTTTTAGTAGGTGATGCGTGGATCGATTAAGCCATACAACACATCGACGACGAGATTGAACAAGACGACGAAAACACCGGCAAATAACACCGTGCCCATAATAAGAGGAACGTCTGTATTTCCAATCGCCTGTACGGCCATTTGTCCAAGACCTGCATAGCCAAATACTTGTTCGATGACAACGACTCCGCCAAATAACGCGGCAATGTCGGTAGCTGCATAGGTCACGACGGGGATCATGGCATTTCGCATAGCGTGGTGAAAGATCACTCGTGTAGGCGATGCGCCTTTAGCGCGCGCTGTTCGTATAAAATCTTGATGCATAACATCTAGCATGGAGGATTTTAATAAACGTGAATAGTAGGCTGCACCAGTAATACCGTACGCAAGCCCAGGCAAAATAATGTAGGCGATACCGCCAGTTCCACCGACTGGAAATAATCCGCCTTTAAAGGCTACCCAATACATTAATTCCAGACCGACGAAAAACACAGGTAACGAAATACCGATAAGTGCAAGGATACTTAAAATGTGATCAGTTATTTTGCCTGATTTTAAGGCAGTGATAATACCTATCGGAATACCAATCGCAAGTTCAAACAACCAAGCGGCTAAGGCCAGTTGTGCAGTAGCGCCAAGACGTTGACCGATCAGCACCGTTACGGGTAGATCAAGGATATACGAATGGCCCAAGTTGCCTTGAAGAATATTGCCCAGGTAATGAAAGTACTGAATGATGAGCGGTTGATCTAAACCTAACTGCTGACGCAAAGCATCTACAGCCTGTACCGATGCTTTTACGCCAAGAATTGCCCGGGCAGGGTCGGAGGGTACCATATAGGCCAGTCCAAAAGTGATCAGCGATATTCCAAACAAAACGATCAGCGAACCGCCAACTCGTTTGATGATGTAGGTAAGCACGGTACAGCCTCCTTAAATCAGCAGCATGGAAAAACGAAAGTTTTCCATGCTGCGTGGATATCTTAGTGCTTAGTGACCCAAATGTATTGGAGTGGATCGACCAAGTTGGGGTTCAAATAGTAGTTTTTCACCCAAGGTTGTACAGCAGCCGTAAACACAGGGTATGCATAAGGAATCCAAACGGCATTCTTCATGATGATGTTTTGCGCTTGTTTGTACTTCGCAAAACGAGCCGGTGTGTTGGGCATATTAGCTGCTTGGTTGAGCAACTTATCAACGACAGGGTTGTTGAAATTCGTTGAGTTATTGACAGGCGCCTGATTGGAGTTAAACAAGGTATTGAGGAAGTCGGATGGATCCGGATAGTCTTCCAACCAAGCAAGAACGAAGGTGGGTTGTTTGCCTGTCTCGTTGTTGGTTAAGAAGGGACCCCAACTCGCTTGATTAATTTTCAAAGTCACGCCGATTGCGCCGAAATCTTGTTGGACAGCTTGTGCGATACGAACATCATCGGGATTGGAGTTGTCGGTGTAGATGGTCGTCGTAAAGCCATGCGGATAACCGGCTTTTTTGAGTAATGCTTTGGCCAAGGTTGGGTTATAGTTGTACGAAGCATCAGCAGGCAATTTGGTTTCATAGCCTGACGGCATGCTTGGCGGAATAACCTGGTTGGCTGCAATGGCACGACCGTCTAAGATGCGCAACAATTGATTTTTATTAACCGCATACTCAAGCGCACGGCGTACGGCGACTTTTGCGGTTGGGCCATATTTGGTATTTAGACCAATATAATTGGTCGCGACTAAAACCTGCCTAAAGAGATCTTTGCTGTACTGAGGTGATGTGGTGAGCGGCAGATAATCTTGCGACGGAATACCGTTTCCGCCTTGATTCCATGCGATAAGTCCCGTTGAGCCTTGTTCAAAATGGAGTAAAACAGCTTGCGGCGAGTTGTTGTTCGTAAAAATAATTTTGTTGAGATAAGGAATACCTTTGACGAAGTAATGTGGGTTTTTGGTAAAGATCCACTGTTCGCCAGGTTTATAGCTTGTTAATTCGAAGGGGCCTGTGCCCATGGGATGATAGTCGATATACGCTTCGGGATGCGCTTTAACATACGATGGGTCTACCGCTGATGCAAAGGGCATAGCAAGAATGTAGAGAAATGTTGGGCTAGGCGTTTGCAGTGTAATCTGCAGTGTCTTTCCGCCATTAAGTGATTGCAGGCCGCTGATGGTTTTTGCATGACCACTTGCAAATGCCGCGCTGCCGACGATTAATGGGTTGATGAATGCGCCAAAAGGAGATTGGTTAGATGAAACCAAGACACGCTCGAATTCGGTGATAAAGCTATTTGCAGTCACTTTATCGCCATTCCAGAACTTGGCGTTATGGAGATGAAAGGTGTAAACCTTACCATTCTTGCTAATGCTATAGCTAGATGCCAAATCACCGATGATGTTGTTGGTGTTGCCTTTATAGGTGACTAATTGATCGTAGAGTTGCAGTACACCTTCATAGGAAGTCGTGTCATAGGCACGTACAGGGTCCAAGTGGGGGAAAGCGCCGCTCAAATCGAGCGATAGAGTCCCTCCATAAACCGGTGCCCCTTGTGATGAGCGATGTTGCGTGGCTGCTTGTACACCGATGGCTGAAAATGTAGTGGCCAACATGGTGGCCGATGCCGTGAGTGCAAGCAGTTTTGTTTTGGTGCGATTCATCTGTATGTCCCCCTTTGGGATAGAAAGTTTTGCTTGTTAGCCTCTTGTTAACGGACTCGCCGCGGATTGAAAATCTCACGTAAGCCGTCGCCAAGAAGATTAAAGCCGAGAACGGATAAAAGCAGGGCCAATCCAGGGTAATATAAGAGCCACGGTGCGTATTGAAACACCTGCTGCCCTTCGGCGAGCATATTGCCCCAGCTCGCTTGCGGGGGTGCAACGCCAATACCTAAGAAACTTAGTGTAGATTCAAGTAGCATGTTATTGCCGATGGCTAACGTCATGAGAACAATGACAGGACCCATAATATTGGGTAAAATATTGCGAAAAAGAATACGCCAATTTGCTGTGCCCAAGGCTCGCGCAGCCTGAATGTATTCAAATTCTTTGATGGCAAGCACCTGGCTGCGCACGACACGCGCTGTTACTGCCCAACCAAGAACGCCGATTGCGATGAAGACGTTAGTGACGGATTGACCTAAGACAGATACAAGAGCGACGACGAAGAGGATGAAGGGAAAAGCGAGCATGACGTCGGTGACACGCATGATAATGCTGTCAACGATGTGGCCAAAGTACCCTGAGATAATGCCTAATGAAGTCCCGATGACTAAACTGATGATGCTTGAAAATACACCCACTTCAAGTGACACACGAGCACCGAATAGCACACGGCTAAACACATCGCGACCAAGATCATCAGTTCCCATGATGAAATGATGGTTTGGGGCTAAAGGAGCCCCGGTCATGGCAAGTCCATTTGGGAATTGATAGTTAGGATTATAGGGTGCAATTTGACCGGCAAAAATGGCGGCAATCATAAGGATTAAAACCATAATTCCACCAACGAAAACAAGTGGATAGGCTTTAAGCAATCGCAACCATTTTGCGTCCACACGCTGTGGCGCGGGATAAGCTAGTTTTTGCGTTAAGCCTTGAGGTGTTTTTGGCAATATTTGAGACATGATACGCTTCCTCTCAGGAATAGAGATGACACGATGTGAAGTGATTCGGCTTCACTTCGACGAATTCAGGCGTCACTGTTTTGCAAATATCCATAACATGCTGACAACGAGTGTGGAAGGGACAGCCTTTTGGTGGATTGGCTGGACTTGGAAGATCACCTTGTAAGATGATCCGCTCTCGTTTAGCGGCAGGATCCGGAACAGGTACGGCTGATAGTAAAGCTTGTGTATAGGGATGCAAAGGTTCCTGGTAGAGTAAATCGGAGGTTGTCATCTCAACCATTTTTCCCAAATACATCACGCCGATCCGATCACTGATATGGCGCACAACGCTCAAATCATGGGCGATAAAAACGTATGTTAAATGCAATTGCTTTTGCAGATCATCAAACAAATTCAAGACCTGCGATTGTACAGAAACGTCAAGTGCTGATACGGGTTCATCCGCAATGATCAGTCTTGGGTTAACGGCCAAAGCGCGCGCGATGCCTATGCGTTGTCGTTGTCCTCCGGAAAACTCGTGAGGGTAGCGATTCATACGGCTGGGTGATAAACCAACAATCTCAAGAAGTTCTGCAATTCGCTTTAGCCTCATCGCTACTGATGGATGGGTTTTATGCGTAATGAGTGGTTCTTCTAATGTTTGTCGGATGGTGAACCGCGGATTGAGCGATGCATACGGATCTTGAAAAACGATCTGCATTTGCCCGCGCAGTTTTTTCATGTTGGTGTGACCCAGTTTGGTAATCTCTTGACCATCAAAGATCACTGAACCGTCTGTTGGTTCAATCAAACGTAAGATAGCTCGTCCAGTTGTGGACTTACCACATCCACTCTCACCAACTAAGCCAAATGTTTCACCTTCGTTGACGGTGAAACTCACACCGTCAACGGCACGTACCTGACCTACCGTATGTTGAAAAATCCCGCTTTTTATTGGGAAGTGCTTTTTGAGATTGACTACTTGCAATAAGGGTTCCGTCAATGTTCAATGCCTCCTTGTTCGACTAACCAGCACCGACTGCGATGGTTAGCAGACACGGACAGTAGACCAGGTTCTTGCTCAACGCACTTTTGTGTAGCGAATTCGCAACGGGCTGCAAATCTGCAACCAGCTGGCATTCGTTCAATACTTGGAACCGTTCCAGGGATCGAATATAGACGGGATTCGCGACGATCAAGTTTTGGCATAGATTTCAAGAGACCTATCGTATAAGGGTGCGTTGGATTTTTAAAGATATCCATAACCGATGCTTCTTCAACGATTTTGCCTGCGTACATCACGATGACGCGATCACACATCTCGGCGACTACACCTAAGTCGTGTGTGATGAGCATGATAGCCATGTTACGCTCAGCTTTGATGGTGCGCAACAAATCAAGAATTTGCGCTTGAATCGTAACATCAAGAGCTGTTGTGGGTTCATCAGCGATGAGAAGTTGCGGATTGCAAGCGATGGCGATAGCAATCACCACCCTCTGTCTCATGCCTCCCGATAACCGATGCGGATATTCGTACAGAATTTTTTCCGGACGGGGAATCCCCACTAAGCGTAGCAACTCGAGCGCTTTAGCCATAGCTTCCCGTTTTGGAATGTTCGTATGAATCCGTAAGGATTCACTGACTTGGTGCCCAATTTTATGTACTGGGTTAAGTGATGTCATGGGCTCCTGAAAAATCATGCCGATCTCATTGCCACGGATTTTGCGCATCTCCCGGTCGCTCAAGCCGACAAGCTCTTTACCATTGAACTGAATGGAACCATGCGCGATAGTGCCGTTTGACGTAAGAAGTTGCATGACAGATAAAGAAGTGACACTTTTTCCGCAACCGGATTCACCAACGATGCCGACTGTTTCTCCGGATGCTATCGTGAATGAAACATCATCGATGGCGGGCATCGGGCCATTTTGGGACATAAAGCTAGTGCGCAACTGATTTATTTCAAGCAGTGATGTCAGGTACATTCACCTCGACGGAATGAAACATCCGAATTTAATGATAAAACTAATCAAGTGAAAGAATATTTAACATCATAGCATACAATCCGTGAAGGTTTCAATGGTTCCCATAGTAGTGAGAATAGGCGACAAATAGGCTAAAGATAGTTGCCGAATAGAAGAGCAGGTGCTACACTAAAGTAGTTAGTAGAATGAAAGTAATAAGGTATCCTCGTTAGGCGAGGCGTCTATGTGAACACAGGCCACTGCCCGGAAACGTCGAAAGACGCCAATGGGTAGAACAAGTGTTGCCGGATTAAGGCTCTACTCAACGTGGCTGAGTGAATTGTCTCTACGTCATATAGTGCTGAAGCTACACTAGGGGGATCTGATCGCAACATTGGTTTATTATGCGATGATGGCCCCCTTTGGTATGTCACCAAAGGGGGCTTATTTATAGGTAATGTACAGCAGTGAATTATCCCTTTAAGGAGGTGGTTTTTGTGGACTCAGGTCCTAGTGCTATACGATGCACAATTTTGATGTCTCACAAGAATCACCACCTGAAGGGGGCTTTTTGCGATGAGCAAAAATATGGTTGTACACCATACTGCTGTACTTGATGTAGCGCATGTAGGCGATATCCATGGCGCATTTGGAAGTATTTCTATCGATGATACGGGGATGCGGACAACCTGGAAAGCCCGCCTTGTGACGTTATTGGCGATTATGGGGCCAGGTTTGATTGTGATGGTTGGCGATAACGACGCAGGTGGAGTCGCTACGTATGCACAGGCAGGACAGAATTTTGGGACAAGTTTGCTTTGGGTACTCTTGTTGTTAGTACCTGTGTTAATCGTGAATCAAGAAATGGTTGTACGACTGGGACTCGTGACAGGAGTAGGACATGCGCGACTGATTTTTGAACGTTTTGGAAAATTTTGGGGTATATTTTCTGTCGGAGATCTATTCTTACTTAATATATTAACGGTCATCACGGAATTTATAGGTATCGTGTTATCTATGCAACATTTTGGCGTGTCACCCCTGATATCAGTTACACTCGCCGCATTTTTTTTGATCGCCATGACCGTTACAGGCAGTTTTCGTCGTTGGGAACGGTTAATGTACCTTATGGTGTTGATCAACCTGCTGGTTCTTCCCATGATGTTTTTAAGTCACCCCACGGTGATGCCCCTCGTTAAGAGTCTCGTGCCGGGAATAAAAGGTGGACTCACGTCAAACGCATTGCTTTTAATTGTTGGCATGGTAGGCACAACAGTCGCGCCTTGGCAGTTGTTTTTTCAACAGTCTAATGTTATCGACAAAAGACTTACGCCTCGTTGGATGGCTTATGAACGCGCCGATACCATTATCGGGTCTTTTGTGGTTATCCTTGGTGCCGCGGCTATTATCATCTGTACAGCGTTTGCGTTTCAGGGTACGCCATTGTTCGGTCAGTTTATGGACGCAGGTAGCGTCATTCGTGGCTTATCCGCACATGTTAGTAAACTATCCGGTGATTTGTTTGCGATTATTTTGTTGAACTCATCACTCATTGGAGCTGCGGCCGTTACTTTATCGACGTCCTATGCTTTTGGTGATGTGTTTGGTGTTAAACATTCACTGCATCGCAGTGTCAAGGACGGTAAGGGGTTTTATATTGCCTATACGGCTGTTATCGTAGTAGCAGCGCTTGTCGTGCTCATCCCACACGCGCCTTTGGGTTTGATCACTATGGCTGTCCAGGCGCTCGCTGGGATTCTTTTGCCTAGTGCCACGGTGTTTTTGCTTTTACTGTGCAATGATGTCGCTGTGCTTGGTCCATGGGTGAATAAAACGTGGGTTAATGTAGTGGCTTTTATTATCGTGTCCGTGCTCGTCATGCTTTCCTTAATCCTTGCGACAAGTACATTTTTTCCTACGCTTTCTGTTTGGAGTTTGCTTGAAGGCTCTGCAGCTCTATTAACTGTAGGCCTCTTCGTGGCCGCTACTATTTTTTTAGCCACGCTAAAAACAAGATCACCTCGTGAAGTGCCACTAGGGGATAAAGCGAGTTGGCGGATGCCAAGCTTACATTCGTTAGGGAAACCAAGGTGGTCCCTCGGACAAAAATGGGGCATGCTGGCCTTGCGCGGATATCTTGTGATCGCCGTGGTTATGTTGTTAGTAAAAGTGATTCAACTCACTTTGCACGGTTGAGAGGAGACAGTTTCATGCAGGAGGAGAGCGCAGAGATTATGTGAGGCGTTCTTGACAAGGGTTGTTGACCTTTAGTAGCATAGAAGACGACCTGATTATAAGGTTTAAGACTTTCG
>DAHWJX010000084.1:0-6632 GCA_027343965.1 Caryophanales bacterium
CGGATAACCATCGCATAACCAACGACGACGATAAAGCCGCCAGCAATTTGCAAACCACCTGTTACTACATGCGGAATGGCATCTAGCATGTTCGTTACAGCGGCGGTTCCGACAAGGACTGACGCGAGCAACGTAGGAATGGCGATACGCAAAGCCTGCACAAACAAAGCTAATAAATGAGCCGCATCGATTTGTCGAAAACTTCCTTTTTCAGCTGCGCGATCAGACCAGTGTTGAAAGAACACCGTAATCGTACGGGCAACAATCGTTAAAATCTGCCCTGCCACAGCCAGAGGTATCGCAAGCGCTATTCCTTCACCGACAGAAAAGTGTCCAGCAATAACGAGAATGGTAGAAATCATACTTGCCAAGGCCGAGTCTGGTGATTGGGCAGCCCCAATATTCATCCAACCAATCGCCATCAACTGCAAAGTACCACCCAGAATAATTCCGATACCAATATTGCCGAGAACCGCACCCGCCAACGTACAAGAAACAAGCGGTTGGTAGAGCTGAAACTCGTCGAGAACACTACTTGCTCCGACGATCGCCCCGAGAATGACAAGCATGATCAATTGCGTCGTAGTCACAAGAGTCCCTCCTCTTTCAATTTCGTCATCATGTCAACTTTTCCATTGGTAGGAACTTGTCGAATCTCCAATTCAACATGGCCTTCACTTAACTTTTTAAAGGCATCAACATCTTCTTGATTGACAGATACTGCTTTCGTAATTTGCGTTTTTCCCGCCGTAAAAGCCATGCCACCAATGTTCACTGATTTGATTTCGACGCCACCTTCGACCATACGCACGATGTCCGTCGGATTCGAGAATAAAAAGAATGTCTTGAAACTTTCATACTTTGGATTCAGATACGCTTGGATAGCTTTATCGACAGAAAGTACGTGCGACTTTACACCAGGAGGCGCCACTTGCAACAGCAAGGTCTTTCTCAATTCATCTTTGGCAACGCCATCATTGACCACAATGATATGATTACACCCTGATTCACGAGTCCATGTGGATGCGACTTGTCCATGAATCAAACGATCGTCGATGCGAACTAATACGATTTGCATGCCCATACTTTTATAACTCCTCCTCTTCGATCGGTTTTAAGCTCTTAAGAGACTGGATGCCCATCACCCCAGCCTGTTTGGCAGTTTCAGCCAATTGGGCTACTGTACTGCTTGACCGTAAACCAAATAACTCCAGTAACATGGGCAAATTTACTCCTGTTACAACATCCCAGTTACTCTCGCTTGCGGCCATACGGCTTGCAGCATTAAACGGACTGCCGCCAAAAAGATCGCACAAGAATAAAACGCCTTCCGATGTGTCCATATGACTGATAGCCTCAGTATATTTGTCAATCAGATGGGACTGATCTTCGCCTGGTACAAACGTAATGGCGGTAACGTTTCCCTGCTCCCCACTAATGAGGGCTGACGATTTGAGTAATTCATCAGCCAATGCGCCATGCGCAGAAACAATGATCGCAATCAACGACAAAACCTCCTTCATCCTGACTTTCACTATCTTTGTCGAACTTTGTCGCCCACATATTATGTAGCAAATTTCATGCCAAAACATAAAAAACGCTATAAACTCACATTTTTCATTGCCGTTTACGGCAATTTGAGACACTAGTCTCAAGCCATCAAGACACATCAGACAATTGAATGTATTTTGTCCGGCAAGGAGATAAAGTACACGCGGGCTAGGAACAATAAAAAACGATTGTCTCGTCTTTTGCTGTCAACGGGACAATCGTTCGATTAGGGGGATTTTTCGATCCGTGGGGATTATCTGAATCGTGACATGGACGCCTGCTTCGAAAAGGGCTTGAAAATCAGTGATATCTTGATCGTTGACGTAGACAGCTCTATGTAAACTTTTATACGCGGGACGATAACGCAATCCACCGACATTGATTTCCCGAATAAAAGGGTATCGTCTGCATAACTTTAATGCATCAGCAACGTTTTCAACTAACACCATGAGGTTAGCCACGTCGTTTGGAACGAACGCGCAAAGGGCTTGCTGCACGGTTACAACGTCGAGTTGAATATAAGCGGGCACCGATGATTTTAATAGCATGACCACCAGAGGTTGTGACGCCGCACGGTCACTGACAACAACGATGCGTTTGGCACCCACATGTTGCACCCACGTCGTGACCACTTGTCCGTGAATCAGACGATCATCAATGCGTAAAAATAAACCATCGTCTTTCGTTACTTTCACCACCTAAACACACGAGTCACATGATCATGTTACAGATGTAGGCCATTTCTCCAGGTGAAATTGTGATGCGAAACCAAGCTTCAAAAGGGGCGAGACAATCTTGTACCAATTGCCAAATATCCGGGCTGTGCGTCATAAGCAGTTCCGTATCAGGATGCGGCAAAGATTCCCCGCGAACCATACGTTCTACAGCACACGCCATGTGGATCGTAAAGCGCACCTGAAATGGTTCATCAAGCTCTCGCGTAACCCCTTTTTTCAAAATGGCAATCGCCTCTTGAGCCACTTTTACAGCCAGAGAAGGATTGACAACGGTTAAATCATCTTCTAACAACTGTCGCGCGTATCGAAATAAGTCGCCAGGGGCAACCTCTACAGCCGCAGGCTCGACATCTTGAATGGAGACAGACTGAAGGTGACTTATCATCGCAACCAGTCTCTTCAAACCATGCGGGGCGAGCAATTGTTCAACCGACAAAAATGGCACATCTCGTATATCCGGTCGGATAGACCCGACCATGACGAGCAGATCGTTGCCATATACGGCGTTTACCTTTCCATCCAGGCTTACTTCTACGGGAACGACTTCAATGTGCTCGTGAAATTTTGCTGGCAATTCTTTTTCGATAAAACGTTTTAAAGCTACGGCAGAGCCTCGACCGGTCAAACAACACGTCCAGATCCGGTAAACCTGATCAACCCTTTGCGAAGCAACGTCAGGTACTGCTTTTCTCTCCTCTATCATCGCACAAAGCGCGGCAACATCTCCACGACTAGCCTCATTCGCCAAAACAACTTGCAACAACGTGGTGACATCAGGCCGAAAAATCACTTGCCTATCCGGACGCTCCCGAACCCAATCACAGACGATAACGATATCGGTCAATACAAGCACGCCTTGGCCTGCACTTGCGAGAAGCGACGCAGCAATAAATTGGTCCTGCAAGTCCTCCGGGTCGACGTCAAACGGAACATCGATCGATACTAAACGTTGATTACCGCTCATCTTTTGCACTGCTTGAACCATTTGACTTGCCACGGCATCGCCTCGCATCATGACGACGATACCTGTCGAAAGATACGCATTCGTCTCCTTTGCTTTGAGAAGCAAAGCCACTAAGGCTATCTCGTGTTCGGGAAAATCAATGCCTGACGTTTGTGACAGAGCCGCAAGCAACGCTGCTGACAAGCCGTATAACGTAGGGTACTCTACCTTAACATAAGTAAACAACAATGGGTTGAGTTGTCTGCGCAATTCTTGGTCATCGCGTACCAGTCCTGACAGATGGATAGATACCCTTACAAAGGCATCTTGCTCCTGTTCTGGATCAATGTGCAAAGATACCGTTTGCCAACAATGCCGCATCATCCGATAAAATGCGTCTCCCACAAATCGCTGCAATTCTGTTAAGGAAGGACTCACAGACTGCGCAAATTGGCGGCGCATCAGTTCGCGTTCAATAGCTACCACAATCTCTTCATGGGCCAGCCCAATCACCTGCAATTGCTGTCCAAGCCTTGCCAAATGTTCAGACAGCGATTCCTCAAAAATCGATGTTTTGACGGGGCTTGGTTTTTCTGAAGGTGAGACACTCATATCCTTGACTTGCTCAGAAAACAGACCAGATAGCGATAAGTTTTCGGCAGTTTCACCTAATTGAATTAGATGCTCATCAATGGTCAGTTCTTCGTGTTGTCCCCGCTGAATATACGCTTGGGCACAGGCAAGCTTGAGTGCATTGCGCAATCCTCCAATATTGCCAGGAAGATGCGCAAACAACAAACGTTTGACGGCATCTCCTTTCAGTCGCAGCGATACGTTTAACACTTGGGCTTCTTCGACAAGTAACCGATAAATCAATTCATAACGATCATAGATAGACCATTCTCGCAACGAAGGTAAAGAAATCGTAACCGGAATTCGTCGACGAAACGTAAGTAATAACACCGATTCATCCGTTTCCGTTGTCGCGGCAAACAGCAAAGCTTGTGATCGACGCCGCGTGCTTGTCTCCCCCATGCGTTGAAAATCTCCAGTATCTAGCCAATGAAACAACATTTCCTGCCCTTGTGGTGGAAGTCGATGAATTTCATCGAGAAAGAGTACCCCCGTATCCGCAAGTTCTATTAACCCCGGTTTCTCACTATCGGCTCCCGTAAAGGCTCCTTTTACATGCCCAAATAAATGATCAAGAAGAATTTCGGGATTATTCGCATATTCCGCACAATTGAAAGTGATAAATGGTGCTCGATCTGTCAAGTGATGTTGTTCTATCGCGTAGGTGTGCATCGTTTTGGCAAACGTCGACTTACCCACGCCAGCTTCACCTAAAATGAGAACGTGCATCCCTACTGGCGGATAAGAAACGGCTGCCTTCGCGAGACGTACAGCTTGCGACAAACTCCTGGAAAAACCTACAACTGAAGAAAAGGCATCGACTTTCATGGCGCTTTCAGGGGGAAAGTAGCGAGTCGGTCGACCCGATAATTTTTTGACTAAGCCATCACGGCATAACAGGTTTAACTCGCTGCTACAATTGCTTCGTGAAATGCCAGCTGCTTGCGCAATCTCTTGTGTTGTGTAGCCCCGTTGTTGATTTGTCCACAAAAGAGTCAGTGCTTGAAAAACGCGATCAGTACGTTTCATAATCTTCCCACTTTACATAAAGTTGCGTCCCTATACCTTATCTCTTATAATTAAATAAAATTATAGTTTTTACAATGGATGATTAAGGTCTGGTTAACATGTCGGTCAATCTTCACCTCACACAACAACAACTTCAAGCCATACGTCTGTCCCCTGCATTTCAACAATCTTTGCAAGTTCTTCATATGAGCCACATCGACTTGTCGGCGTATCTTAGTGAAATCAGTGCACATAATCCCTTGCTTGAATGGAATAAAAAAAGTATCCCGGCGACAAGATCCTTGTCTTCATTTGATTTTGATCGTCTCCATGAAAGGGTTTCCTTAACAGACACTTTAGTATCTCAGATCAATACGTCCAAAGTATCTTCACAAATAGATCGTATCTTGCGCTACATGATCGGGAGTCTAAACGATTCAGGTTATCTTATGGATTCCTTGGAGGAAATCGCAAGCTGTCTTGATGAACCTATGGAGATCGTCGTGAAGGCTCTCCATCACCTGCAATCGTTCGATCCTGCTGGCATTGGCGCTCGATCATTGCAAGAGTGCCTACTGTTACAACTTGATTTTGTGCCAGAAGCTAAACGGCCACTTATCAAACTATTGCTTAACGATCATATGGAACTTATCGCGGCTAAGGAATGGGCCTACTTAGCAGAACTTCTTCATACGTCTGAAGAAAGTCTACTAGAAGCCTTCAAACAAATTCAAAAGCTTCAACCACGACCGGCACTCGCGTATGCAAGGCAGGATCCTGCAGACTATATCATTGATATCACGGTCAAACAGATCGATGGCAGATTTGTGCCTGTCCTGAATCAAGAAGCGATGATCGATCTTTCGATTACCCCGCTTGATAATGAACATACAATACTTGCTGATAAGAGCGCAAAATCATGGTACCGCAAACACCTTTCAGAAGGTTTACGTTTGCTCTCCTCACTTGAAAAACGATCAGCAACCATGTTATGTGTAGCAAGCGCCATTATTGAACGACAACAGCATTTTTTTGCTGAAGGACCGAAAGCCCTTCGGCCATTGACGTTACGCGATGTGGCACGAGAAACGTCTTTCAGTGTTTCTACCGTATCAAGAGCTAGTCAAAATAAATGGATGAAGACAACGTGGGGCATTTATCCATTTTCCTATTTCTTCCCAGCTGCTATTACAGCACAGCACGAAACGAGATCCTCCGAGTCGATCAAAGCTATGCTTCGTTCCTTTGTCGCCTATGAGGATAAAAGACATCCACTTTCCGATGAAGAAATTTGTGCTCAGTTTAAAGATAAAGGAATTTATGTGGCACGACGAACTATTGCCAAATACCGGGTTGCATTAACCATTCCTTCATCACGTGAACGAAAACTAGCCAATGCGCGGAAGCTCCATCTTTAAATCAACCATTTCTTGCGTAATGGAAAAAATATCGTGGTCTTCCCAAACACCATGAATTTTCAAATAATAGGGTGCTCTTCCTTCATACTGAAAACCCGCCTTTTGCACGACGCGTGTTGACGCAACATTGCGAGGCATCACAGCCGCCTGTACCCGATGCAATTTTGCATGATCAAACGCGAAGCGCAGTACCATACGTAAAGCTTCCGTGGCGATTCCTTGTCCATTGTAGTGTTGATCGACAAAATAGCCGACCGTACAACTTTCAAAGGCCCCACGTACGACATTGCTTAACGTTATCTTCCCAACTATAGGACCATTTTCCAGGCAACGAATAGCAAA